>CALLKA010000143.1 GCA_938008665.1 uncultured Bacteroidota bacterium | reverse complement strand
TTAGAAGAATTGGGTATTGGTCGCCCATCTACCTATGCGCCTACTATTTCAACGATCATGAAGCGTAATTATGTAGAAAAAAGAGAAAAAGAAGGTATTAAAAGGAATTTTCAAGTGCTTTCTTTAAATAACAAGGACGAAATAACTACCGTGACTTCATCAGAAATTACGGGTGCTGAAAAAAATAAATTATCCCCTACTGATTTAGGCTTGGTGGTGACTGACTTTTTAAAACTACACTTTTCAAAAGTGATGGATTTTAATTTCACTGCTAAAATTGAAGGTGAATTTGATGAAATAGCTGCAGGCAAACTTTTATGGAGTGATATGCTTGCTTCTTTTTATGAACCCTTTCACACCACTATCGAACATACCTTAGAGAATGCAGAAAGAGCCAAGGGGGAAAGAGAATTAGGATTTGACCCCGTGAGTGGTAAAAAATTGATCACTAGAATGGGTCGTTATGGCCCAATGGTTCAAATAGGTCATCAGGATGAAGAAGAAAAACCAAGATTTGCCAAATTAAAAGCGTCTCAAAGTATTGAAACCATCAGTTTTGAAGAGGCACTAGAATTATTTAAACTGCCCCGCACTTTAGGACAATTTGAGGAGGAGGATGTCTCTGTTAATATTGGTCGATTTGGCCCTTATGCGGCCCATGCTAAGAAGTTTTATTCCTTGAATAAGGAAATGGACCCCTACACCGTTACCCTTGAGGAATTAACCCCTATGATTGCGGAAAAACGCAAAGCCAAGGATGAGCGTACCATTAAAGTATTTGAAAAAGAAAAAATACAATTATTACGTGGGCCTTATGGACCTTATATCAAACAAGGATTAAGAAATTATAAGTTAAATAAGGAACAGCAAGAAAAAGTGGAAACATTGACCATTGAGGAAGTGAATGCGATTATCGCTGAATTAAAAGCAAATCCACCACGTAAAATGGCAAGAAAGAAAAAAGCTTCTTAATCATATGAATTAACAATTCAATGAGTGAGAGTATGATACCAACAAAAAGGACGCCGAAATATCGGCGTCCTTTTTGTTTACACAATAACTGCGTAATATGCGATTAAGCGAAGCTAGGCTTGCTTAGTGATTTAAGATGTAATACATGTGCTCGAATTGCACTCAATACCGTTGGGTATTCATTGTATTGTAATTTAAAGTCCGCACATGTTTTTTTAACGATTTTTGAAATTGCTGGATAATGTACATGTGATATTTTAGGAAACAAATGATGTTCAATTTGAAAATTCAAACCACCTACCAACCAGCTTACAATTTTGCTTTTTGTTGCGAAATTTGCTGTCGTCATAATTTGATGTGCCGCAAACTCATCTGGCATTACATTTTCAGGTTGCAAAGCAACTGGGAATTCAGTTTCAGTAACCGTATGCGCCAATTGAAATACAATACTTAAAATGAAGCCAGCAAAACATCCAGTCACAAAAAATCCGACTACCCAACTCACCCATCCCAACATATAAACTGGTATAATAATAAATACAGCTGCATGGTAAAGTTTAACTATCCAAAATTCGAGGTGTTCTGCAATTGTCATTTTTTTCAATGGCACAGATCCAATTTTTCTCGAAAAATATTTTTTATAATCGGTGTAAAATATCCAAAAAATATACAATAGCATATATAACACCCAAAAATAGATATGTTGAAAACGATGTAAAATATAATGCTTCTGCGTAGGCGCCATGCGCATGAGTGCCCCCACTTCGATATCATCATCTACCCCATCAATATTAGTATAAGTATGATGTATTGTTACATGCTTTGTTGCCCACATAAAACGACTTGCGCCTAAAACACTAATGGAAGAGGATGCTAATTTATTTAACCAATTGTGCTTACTAAAACTTCCATGACTACCATCATGCATCACATTAAATCCTATGGCTGCAATGAGTCCACCAAAAAGTATACACTCTAATATTGCATAAAAAGTAGGTGGTGTGAAAAATACCAAATGAATATAGGTGATTACAAATAAACTTAATAAAATGATGGCCTTAGAAAACAACTTATAATTACCTGTACCTATCACCGCATGTTCCTCCAAATATAAATTAACGCGACGTTTTAATTCTGCATGCAATGACTTTGCCATTACAGGAAATTTGGGGGTTGCTAATGTTTCGTTTGACATAATAGTTAGTATATATGCAAAGAAACGGCAATTAGGATTAAGATACCCCCTTATTAGAGAATATTTACACGAACGATTAATAATTCTATTTATTATGTAAATTATTGTTAAATATATCCACACCATTGGGATAACTTAAATGAACAATTCCCCATATTTTACGTCAATTTGGATATTGAAAAACTAAGTATGAACTAAATATGCCAAACGCATCCGAAATTACTGCCTTATTCCAACTGATTGACGACCCAGATGAGGAAGTATTTAATACGATTTCAGATAGGTTATTAGACTATGGATCACCCATCATTCCCGACTTAGAACATCTTTGGGAAAACACATTGGATGAAACTACTTTAGAGCGTATTGAAAAGATGATTTATAAATTACGCCTACATGATTTAAAAGAAGCCTTTACGCAGTGGAAATCAAAACCTGCACCCTCATTACTAGAAGGCGCTTTGCTTGTTACGCGTTTTCAATATCCTGAATTAGCCACTGACACGCTAAGACATCAATTAGAAAAAATTAGAAGAAACATATGGCTGGAGTTAAACAATTATTTGACGCCGCTCGAGCAAGCCAATGTGATCAAAAATATTTTGTATAATTATTATCAAATTAAAGGGGTTGAAATTAATTATGACAAACCAGATGAATTTTTAATGTCTGGTCCTTTGCAAGCAAAAAAAGGAAACGCATTTGCAAACACCATTTTGTATGCAGAGCTATGTGCACAATTAGAAATTGACGCCGAATTCATCAACATCCCTAAACAATGTATCATTGCATTTTACTCCTCCGACTGGGATGACACGGAGGTTTATCCAAATCCGCAAGAATATATACAATTCTATGTGGAAGGAACCACTGGTCATGCTTTTTCACAAAAAGATTTGGACCAATATTTTTTGAGGTCAAATATTGAACCGCAAAATAGATATTATAAAAAATTATCTAATACTAGAATTATAAAAAAGCTATTGATTGAATTTTCAAAATGTTTTCAAAGCCCCACATTGCAATACAAACAAAAGGATTTAAACGACTTAGCAGATTTATTGGATTAACTTGAATTCATGCATTCCCAAAAAAAGAACAATGATACAATGGGACGATTTTACTAAGGTGGATATTAGATGTGGTACTATCATTCGTGCTGAAGTATTCCCTAACGCTAAAAAACCAGCTTTTCAACTTCACATTGATTTTGGGACCCTTGGAATTAAAAAGTCATCTGCTCAAATAACAGCTCATTATAACACGGATCAATTAATTGGTATGCAAATTATTGCAGTAGTTAATTTTCCTCCAAAACAAATCGCTAACTTTATGAGCGAATGTTTGGTGTTAGGCGTATACGATTTACAACACCAAGTAGTTTTACTCACCCCAACACATGCCGTAGATAACGGCCAACCCATTGGTTAATGCAAAATAGTTTTGTACACATTTATCATAGCCCAATTGGCGCCATTAAAATGGTTTCGTCAAAACATTGCATTCAACAACTCACTTTTGTTGACATTCCCGAATTAGAAGATAATGACACGGACCAAACCATACCAGCAGTGATGCACCAATGCATAGACGAGCTTATAGAATATTTTGCTGGCAATAGACGTAGTTTTACAGTTGCCATTGATCAGGATGGCACTGAATTTCAACAAAAAGTTTGGAAAGAATTATACGAACTTCCTTTTGGAAAAACATTGAGCTATGGGGACTTAGCAAAAAAAATGGGCGACCCTAATTTAGTTAGGGCTGCCGCAAATGCAAATGCAAAAAATAAAGTAGCAATATTAATTCCATGTCATCGGATTATTGGATCAGACCGATCACTGGTGGGTTACGCTTGGGGGAAAACCAGAAAAAAATGGCTATTGCAACACGAATTTAGATTAGCACTCGGTGTACAAACCTTGTTTTAACTTATTTTAAAATTGCCCCATCAAATCCGAAAGGCAATAAATTTTTAGCAGCTGCCACCACCATAATTGGCCCAGTTTTACCTGCTAAAATAATCTTGATGGGCGATTGATACCTGTTTTCAAAATCAAGCAAGGATTGCCTACACATTCCGCAAGGTGAAATGGGTTCATTACAGGCCGCTTTGTCCGTATCATAACTAATTGCCATGGCAAGAATAGTTTCGCTTGAAAACTGGCTCCCAATGCTATTTAATAAAGTTCTTTCTGCACAAATACCCACAGGATAACTAGCGCTTTCTTGATTGGATCCAATCACTATTTGACCATTGGATAACAATGCAGCGGCCCCCACTTTGAAATTGGAATAAGGCGCAAATGCGGTTTTAGTTGCATTACGTGCAGCGATGAGTAATGAAGCATCTGAATCATTTAATGATTCCATCTGCTCAAAATACTCAAACTCAAACTCGAATTTTTGTTTCATACATGGCTATTTAATAAAAAACCTCACTTAGTGTGAGGTTTAAAAATAATCTATTTTATTTGGCTAAACAATCTATTCCATCTAATTGACTTACTGTAGCTGAACCAAATTAAGGCTGCACGTCCTACAATATGTGTTTCAGGCACATATCCCCAATACCTACTATCTTGACTACGATGACGATTATCGCCCATCATCCAATAGTAATTTTCTTTCACCGTATATGAAGTTGTTGCTACACCATTAATAAAATACTTGCCTTCCTTCTCTTCTAATTTATTTTGCTCGTAGTTTGAAATTAAGCGGCGATATAATTCAATCGTACTATCATTTAATTGTACTACGTCTCCTTGTTTTGGAATTCGTATCGGACCATAATTATCTACCGACCATGGAAAATGGGTCATATCATAAGGGAAAGTATATCCCACTGTATTTTCATCAAAATTAGTAACGGACAAAACCTGTGGTAATTTTTTCAAATTTTCAGCAGCATTTGCCGTCATGTTAATTTTAAAAGTATGCGCAGTTCCTTCCATGATTTGGAAATCGGAACTTGCATCAGTAATATTAATGCCTATGCTGTCTTGAATATAATCCTCAGGAATGGGTGTGCCATTGGTTTGCACAATAAATTCAGTTTGCGAATAAGGCGCAACAAACCCCGGCTTGCCATTCACCCATAAATGACTTCCTTTCACTTCAATAATATCACCAGGTATTCCTACACATCTTTTGATATAATTATCTGTCTTGTCCACTGGATGCACTAAAATTGGATAATCATTCAATAATTTTTCGCGGTTGTTGGCATACTCAGGGCTTCTCAAAACATCATAATAAGGTATTTTACTACCAAATTCGGGCAGGTTAATAATGGTATCACCTGCTGGGAAATTAAAAACCACAACATCATTACGATTAATGCTCCTCACTTTTGGCAATCTGGTGTAGTCCAATTGCACCCACTTTATATAGGATGGCGTTGTTGGCGCCATAGGTAATGTATTATGAACAAATGGAAAACTTGCTGGAGTTTGTGGAATACGCGCGCCGTAGGTAATTTTATCTACAAATAAAAAGTCGTTGACTAATAAAGTTTTTTCCATACTCTCAGTAGGAATCACATAGGCTTCAAAAATAAAAGTGCGAATTAATGTAGCCGCAACAATAGCAAAAACAGCAGCATCTACCCACTCTCTTGATGCTGATTTGTGGTAATGCTGTAATGCATCTTTACCATGCCAACGTTCATTGGCAGAAAGTCCTAAATATGGTAAATATATAAATGGAAAAAATACCGTTAAAATATGTTGCAACAACCCCACTCTTTTAAAATGCATTACGAATATGATCGATATCCATAAGGTTACAAATTGTCCTAAAATTGGTATTAATTGGATCCAAAACCACATTTTTGAAATACCACAAAGTTTTACTACCTCCCAAGTATTATAAATTGGGATGATGGCCTTTACACTTGACACCCCTGCTTTCTTTAGCATTAGATAAATACCTATATGCCACCCCAGCCAAAATAAAATCAATAAAATATAGCCCATAAAATGAAGTTGTGTTATATATAACAAAAATATCCCTTTGTGGGGGATATTGATAATTTTATTTTTAAAGTGTCCAAGTATTCATATAAGTGGTGTAAATAAATGATAATGTAATCATTTAACCCACTGCAAACTTGTGTATGCCGCTTTTATTTGTACTGTTGCATGAGCTCCTTCACCAAGCTTACGGACCTAGCCACATCAGGGATAGCCAAGGCTGCTAAATTAGGTGCATAGTGCATTGGTGCATCGGCACTAGTGATACGTCGAATAGGGGCATCTAAATAGTCAAATCCTTCTTTTTGAATGCGGTAAGATAATTCAGAAGATACAGAAGCAAATGGCCATTGTTCTTCAATAATCACCAAACGATTGGTTTTTTTAACACTCTCCAAAACGGTCATCCAATCCAAAGGACGAATGGTACGCAAATCAACGACCTCCGCACTAATACCTTCTTTTTCTAATTCTGCTGCGGCACCCAATGCCACTTTCATCATTTTGTTATAAGAAACAATCGTAATATCGCGACCTACTTTTTTAACATCTGCTTTTCCTAATGGGATATAATATTCCTCATCTGGAACATCTGATTTATCACCATACATCACTTCACTTTCTAAAAACATCACAGGATCCTCTTCATAACGAATGGCTTGTTTTAATAAACCTTTCGCATCATAACCATTGGATGGCGAAACCACTTTAATACCTGGAATGTTAGCCAAATAACTTTCAAATGCTGTTGAGTGTTGTGCACCTAATTGACCAGCGCTACCATTGGGGCCTCTCATTACAATAGGACAGCCAATTTGACCGCCACTCATGGCTAGCATCTTACTGGCCGTATTTAAAATTTGATCCAAAGGAAGTACCGCAAAATTCCAAGTCATGAATTCCACAATAGGTCTTAAACCATTTTGAGCAGCGCCTACAGCTACCGCTGTAAAGCCTAACTCAGAAATTGGGGTATCAATAATTCTTTTCGCACCAAACTCTGCCAACATACCTTGACTTACTTTATAAGCACCATTGTACTCAGCAACTTCCTCTCCCATCAATAATACTCTTTCATCTCTGCGCATTTCCTCGCTCATTGCTTCACGAAGGGCTTCTCTAAATGGTATTGAACGCATAGTGTCATTTTATTTTGAGTGGCAAAAATAAAGCTTTATACAGGAAAAAAATAATTCTTACGCATAAAAAAAGTCCCCTCCCGATAAATCGAGAAGGGACTTGTAGGACTAACCCATCCTAATCTACTAAAATACGTTATACGCGAAACTTACATAGTACAATCCACCAATTTGAGGACTACCATATGCTGTTCTATAATATCTATTAAATATGTTAGTACCACCTGCTTTGATCAATGATCTGTAAGAAGGCAATTTAAATGTTAATACCGCATCCACCGTTTGGTATGCGCTAAGCTTTCCTACAGCAAAAGTACTTTCATAGTTAAACCCGTCTTGGTAATGCATGTTTGCACTGAATCCTAAACGATTGTTAAATAAGAAACCACTGTTGTTTAATGCGATATTAGCTCTGATTTTTGGACTATTGAAATAAGGAACTACTCCTGGAGCTACTTCTCCAATTTCATCAGAGAAAATGCTACCAGAAACGCTAAAGTTTCTAGGTAATAAATAATCTAATGACAAACCCCAACCTTTTGTAGTTACATCACCATCAGAATTCGTAGAAATACTGTAAGCCATACGCTTACTTGCATCTAAAACATCTAAAGGACTAGGTGCTGCTCCATTACGAGATTGTATTACAGTGACACCACCGATGAAATTGGTGTAGGTACCTGCGTAAACATAAAAATCAACCAATAATTTTTTAGCCCATAACGCCTTATAACCTAATTCCATTGAACTCATTGACTCAGGCTTAAATTCATTAAATACCGCTTGCTTCAATAAAGCTGGATTTGGAGCTCCTGCTAAAGCACTTGCGCCAAATGCATTCACACTAGCTAAAGTATAAGCAGGGTTGGTGCTGAATTTGTAATGATCTCTTAAAGCTGGTAAACCACCCATTAAACGGGTACCACCACCTACTAACAAGTTGATCCATTGGTTTTGTGTAGTTGGGAAACGATAAGCTGTTTGATAAGATAAACGGATATTGTTA
>CALLKA010000142.1 GCA_938008665.1 uncultured Bacteroidota bacterium | reverse complement strand
AAGGGAAACGATAAGCAGTTTGGTAAGAAACACGGATATTGTTATCCTGTGCTAATTTAAATACCATAGAAACTCTTGGTGTAAAACGACCGTCAAAATTGGTGCTCTTGTCATAACGACCAGAAGCAGACACTTTTAATAAATCACCAAAGAATTTCTTAGATAACTGCGCATATGCACCAGACTCATTGATATTAATTTTACCAGCAGTGTCAGCAAATACCGTTCCTTGAGAATTTAAAATATATTGTTTCATTACACCTCCTACTAATAAATCAGCGCCCATTTTATCTAAACCTAAAGCATTTGATAAGTTGTATTGACCTTCATATATGTTTAAGTTTGTTTTATCTAAAAGCAACGCACCTCCTTGAGAAATTGGCGTATTTGTTAAATTTTGAAACATTGTATTTAATCTAATATTTCCGGTTGGACGATTTGCATCAGCAATTCCACGTGCAGCAACAACCGCAGAAGCAGCTGGCATTCCTGCATCTCTGTAGGAAGTTAACGCAGTCATATAAGTAGGGAACCAAGTAGTACTTGGCATCCATGCTTCATTAAAATAACGAGCAGCAATAGTTGAGTTATAAGAAGAACCCGCGTCTTCACGTGTAGTGTAAGCTCTAACTAACCAATTGGTAGATTTAATTTCTAACTTGTACTGACCCATTCTTAAACCTCTAAAAGCATATCGGTCACTACCTGTATAAACTGTATTACCAGTTCCATTATAAAAACTAAAAGAAGCTTCTGTATTGTCTGTTAATTTATAGTTCAAAGAACCCGTGAATTTTACATTCATAGTTGTTGGATCAACCACATCTTTTTCAGCATATCCTGTTCTTGAAACATCGCCAGAAAAATAGCCTTTTGCATTACCATATAATAATGGAGCGTAAGGTGCTAAAGCTGCGCTTTGAGATCTTAAGAACGCTGAATAAGTAGCTAAGTTTGTTGAATATGGACCAGCTTGTGCTAAACTATATAATTGTGTGAAAGTTGGCAATCCCACAACGCCTACTATTGCGTTTCTAACGGAACCAAATACAGAACTTAATGAGGTAGTTGTTTCATCACCATAAAAGTTTACACCATCATAGTTAGGATCTGATTCACGCGTTCCACTAATGGTTTGGCCATTAGGTGTACCTGTTGAACGAGAATAGTTAGTTGCATCATTACCTAACCAATCTTGTGCTTCAACAAATTGAGCAGCAATTTTATAAGCAAAACGATCGTTTACTTTTTGCGCCCATCTTACAGACCAATCCTTATAAGGAGACAAAGGACGTTGGTAATTATCAACATCTTTGATACCATTTTTCACTTGAAAACTTAAGCCTTGGTATTTAAATGGATTTTTAGAGTTAATTAAAACTGTACCATTCATACCACCAGAACCATATAATGCAGAAGATGCACCAGGTAATAATTCAATATTATCAACGTCTAATTCAGTTAAACCAATTACACTACCTACAGAAAAGTTCAATCCTGGAGCTTGGTTATCCATTCCATCAATTAATTGATTTAAACGGGTATTACCACTCACATTGAAACCTCTTGTTCCAACACTCTTAAATGTTAAACTTGCAGCGATTACGTCCACTCCTTTTAAAGTACCTAGGATATCGTAATAATTGGAAGCAGGTGCATTTTTTATCGTTGCATTGCTGATTCTTTCAATAGAAACTGGAGATTCTAAAATACGCTCTGCAACTCTTGAAGCCGCAACAACTACCTCAGAACCCAATACAAATGAAGGAGTTAAGCTTACTTCTAACTTCGGCGTTATGGAAGCAATGACTACTTCTTTATCTGAATAACCTACTGAAGAAAAGATCAAGGTAACGGGTGTTTTAGCCACATTAATCCTGAAACTTCCTTTATCATCTGTAAAAGTACCATTGGTTGTACCCTTTACAGTAACTGAAACAGCAGATAAACCTTCGGCTGTATTTGAATTTTTAACAGTACCATTTACAGTACTTGCATTTTGTGCTTTTAATGAAACTACCGATAAGGCTAGTAAACTTAAAAGGCTAAAATGACGTAAAAATTTTCTCATATTTTATTTGTTTTTAAGATGAATCGTAGTTAAAAATACTGAATTGTTCCCACTTGAGAAAAAATTATCAAAATTGTGTTAAAACTTTTAATTTAGTGGTATGAAATCCAGACCCTTTCCAGGCCAATTAAACACTTACCATGGCAAAGTAAGAGATGTATATTACATTGAAAATGAACTACTTGTAATGATAGCAAGTGACCGAATCTCAGCTTTTGATGTAATTTTACCGAATCCCATCCCCTTTAAAGGACAGGTTTTAAATCAAATTGCGGCCTATATGCTTAAGGCAACTAGTGATATATGCCCAAATTGGCTGTTGGATACCCCTGCTCCAAATGTGGCCATTGGGAAGAAATGTACCCCTTTTAAGATAGAAATGGTGGTTCGAGGTAATTTAGTGGGTCATGCTTGGCGAACTTACCAAGCAGGTGGACGCATTTTATGTGGTGTTTCCTTACCCGATGGGCTAAATGAAAATGACTATTTCCCTACCCCTATTATCACCCCTTCTACCAAAGCAAGTGAAGGACATGATGAAGATATTTCCAAAGAAAACATTATTGCACAAGGTTTGGCATCCGCCGAAGACTGGTTAGTGTTAGAAAAATATGCCTTGGCATTATTTCAAAGAGGAAAAGAAATTGCAGCGAAGCAAGGTTTGATATTAGTGGATACCAAATATGAGTTTGGAAAAATTGGAGATACCATTTACTTGATGGATGAAATTCACACCCCCGATTCTTCACGTTATTTTTATGCAGATGGTTTTGAAGAAAGACAAACAAAGAAAGAAAAACAAAAACAGCTTAGCAAGGAATTTGTGCGCGAGTGGTTGATTGAAAATAATTTCATGGGAAAGGAAGGACAAACTGTTCCGCATATGTCCAATGAATGGATTGATACCATTTCAAAAAGATATATTGAATTGTACGAGCAAGTAATTGATGAAAAATTCAATCCACAAAAATTATCGGACGAAGCAACCTACGATCTAGTTGCAGCTTCATTAGCAAAGTTTAATTAAAGAATTAAGAATTGAATTAAATATGTTTAATTCAATGAACTGCTTAAATATCTTTTCCTAATCTTGGTCTTAGGCGCTGTTTGCTTTTGTTGAAAATTTGCTGTCCTTTGTCAATCCCTTTTCTAAGTTCGATTTGTTTTTCGATTGGCAAGTGAACAATATCTGTACAAGCCTGTGTACAACAACCCGCATAGGTTTCAGCACAAGTGGAACATTGTATGAATAGCAAATGACAGCCATCATTTTTACAATTCGTATGCGTATCACAAGGCGCACCACATTGATGACATTTCGCAATAATATCCTCCGTTATTTTTTCACCAAGACGATCGTCAAAAACGAAATTTTTTCCTTTGAATTTACTTTCTAATCCCGCTTCCTTAATTTTATTCGCATAATTTATAATACCCCCTTCTAAATGAAATACATTTTTAAACCCATGATGTAACATATAAGCACTTGCTTTTTCACAGCGGATACCCCCTGTACAATACATAATAATATTGGCTTCTTTTTTATCCTTCATCATATCCGCCGCCATGGGCAATTGATCCCTAAAAGTATCTGATGGAATCTCAATCGCGTTGGTAAAATGTCCTACTTCGTATTCATAATGATTGCGCATGTCAATAACAATGGTATCAGCAGCATTCAACATCGTATTCATTTGTTGGGCATCCACATATTTGCCTTTATTTTCCATACTAAAACTTGCGTCCTCAATTCCATCGGCAACAATTTTTTCTCGCGTTTTAATTCTTAACGCCCAAAAACTTTTTCCATTATCATTAACCGCAATATTTAATCTCAGGCTATTTAATTCAGGAATAGAATATAAATATTCCTTGAAGTTTTCAAACAGGTGCGATGGCACACTCATCTGCGCATTTATGCCTTCTTTAGCAATATAAATACGGCCAAAACATTGCAATGCACTTAATCCTTTGTATAAATCATCCCTAAATACTTGGGGATTCTGGATGCTGAAATATTTGTAAAAACTAATGGTGGTTCTAGAAAAATTTTCTTGGTATAACTTCTCTTTTAACTCCTTATTGGAGACGCGATTGTGTAGTAGGGTCATAAAATAAATTTAGACATCCAGGATGTTCCTTTAAAATGGACCCAATTACAGGTTGGGCAAATTCATAGCGAAGATACAATAAAAATAATTTTATACCCCTATCTAATAACTGACTTTCATCAGCTATACATTTCAAAAAAAATTACGATTTGTGCGCGCGAACAAAACTTCCAGTGAGTGAGGCCAGTCCGCCCAGCAATGCGCCAATGGAAGCAGTAGCAAAAATTAAAAGTAAATAAGAACCTCCCATAGGTAATATTTTTGCCACTTTCGTTGATAAAATATGATTGTTCGCCATGTCAATACCAAAAGCCAAGCCTGCCCATAATGATCCTACCCCTAAGGCACCTGCTGTAAAAGCTTGCGCAGGTTTAATTGGCAATGCAATGGCAATGATAAAATTTGTAATTACAAAACTCCACCAAGGCAGGTCACCATATATTCCTACAGCATAAGTAAGTAACCCAGATAAAAAAATAGATACGATATATTTCATATAAAATATTTTAATGAATTAGAATTAATTATGAATTTGACTTTTGAAATTGCATATGCCACTTTGTTCTTTCACTTTGCTTCAATTTTTCCTTAGATAAAAACAATAATCTGTAATATTTACCCTCGGCCCAATAATTAACAAATGTATCATAATAAGGGCTGCCCGGATTTCCACTTTGTCCCCCTGGATATAATCCATAGGCTTCAATTTCATCGGTCAAATGCACCACCATACGCCAACTAGGACCATGATTTTCCGTAGTAGCATTTATAATATTTACACCACCGCCAATAGGAAGATCCATTCTGCTTA
Organism: uncultured Bacteroidota bacterium; assembly: GCA_938008665.1. Taxonomy (GTDB): domain Bacteria; phylum Bacteroidota; class Bacteroidia; order Chitinophagales; family Chitinophagaceae; genus Sediminibacterium. Next base: position 5,775 of record CALLKA010000142.1, on the reverse strand, counting down.
ATGCCGGGGTTTTTGTTAAATGCAAAACGCGAGTCGCTTTAAATAATGCCCACTCCAATTTATTTTCTTTTTCTAACGCAAGCAATTTCTCAGTTGCTTTTTCAACACCCAATGTTACCTGCGTTTTTAAATCCTCTACTTTGTCCTTTGTATTAATATCATCAGCGATACTCCAATTGGTATCCTTTAACATTTGATCTAATAGCACATACGCTTCTGGTTTTAATAATGGAATAGCCGAACCAGCTAACTCGTCGCTCCACACAGCTTGCTCCACACTATCCCAAATAATTTTAAAACAAGTAATCCCTTTTGCGTTTACGCTATTATATAAATCCCAATTGGTCATTTCTGTCACCATTCTTTTTGCATCAATACTCAGCTTATCCAATTGAATATATTTCATTAAAGCTGGTCTTGCAGTTGCTGCAAAAACATTATAATTATCTGTTTGCAGTTTTTGCATATCCTCTGCCGTAATTTGAAACATATTATTTAAGTGCATATTAACACTGATACCACGATACAAAGGAAATGCGGATGCAGCACCTAAGTAATAAGGATAACTTGGATCTGTTGACTTTTGATTGGCACTACTTACAAAACCTCGTTCCGGATTTTTAATCATTGGATTTTCATTGGTTGGTATGATTCCCTGCCATTGAAAACTAGTATCCTCTCCTGGCATTATAAAATCACCTTGTCGCTCCCACCTAGCAACAAAACTTCCTTGTTGTTTAATAGCAATATCTCCTGACTTTGTAGCCAATACAAAATTTTGTCCTGGACAGGTCCATAATGAAATCGCATGTAAATAATCGTCATAATTTTTAGCGCGATTCAATAAATAAAAAGTTTCCACACCTGTTGATGTATTATGCGCAGTCCATTGCACTGCTAAATTTCGGCCATTGGATTGCGTGTTCTGGTAATGTGCATCAAACATGGTTGGCCCCCAATGTGTCATTGCAATCTCTTCCACCACATCTAAACTATCTTTCACTTTAATCACTTCCTTTCTTTTTGTAGTAGCTTTCCATGCACCATTAAACCAATATTCATTCTCGGTAGTATCTTTAAATTTAATTTCATAATAATCAAATACATCACGGCCTGCATTAGTTACACCCCAAGCCAAACTATCATTAAACCCAATTATTACTGCAGGTGATCCTGGGAAACTTGCACCATAGGTACTGTGTGTGGGTGTAGTAATTTGCATTTCATACCACAAGGAGGGTAAGTTTAAACCTAAATGCGGATCGCTACATAAAATAGGTCGGCCTGATTTGGTTTTTGATCCAGCGACTGCCCAGTTGTTAGAACCATTATTTTTATCTGGAGCCTCGGGCATATCAACAGTATTAAATGTAACACTATTTGCTTTAAGTAAATAGGCCGAATCTGCGTTCAGAGGTTTGACTGGAACAATGGATGACTTTTCATACACCGTGCCTTTAGGAATAATTGGGTCTAAAGAATCTTGATTGTTGGTATACAATTTATCAAATAAATCATAGCCTAAATAATCCCGGGTATTGGTCATTTGTAAATCAACGGAAGCGGAACGACCTGTTAAATCGTAGGACATGAACATTAAAAAAAGGTAGGTCTTTTTAGGTGTCCAATCCTCAGGTGCATAATTCATTAATTTAAATTCGAAAGGCAGATCAGCAGGATCTAACTGCTTTATATATGCATTGACACCAGCAGTATACGCATCCACCGTTGCCTTCATGTTAGGATTCGTTTCATTGATATTGGCTTCTGTTTTTTCAGCGCCATACACCATCCCTAATCTTCTAAACATTCGATCAATAGGTAATTTGTCTGCACCTGCAATTTCACTTAATCTTCCAGAAGCAACGCGCGTTTCAAAATCCATCTGCCATAATCTAAATTTCGCATGCAAATAGCCTTGAACAAAATAAGCGTCTTGATCATGATCTGCATATATATGTGGCACTAATCTATCATCCACATAAACATCTACATTACCTTGTAATTCATTAGCCACAATAGATGCATCAAAATTGGCATCTGTCTTTTCAGCATTCTTCCAAAATCCATGCTGCGGAGATAAAAAATAACCTAATCTTGGTGCTTTTGCATTTCCAATTTTAAGTTGAATGTTTAAAGTAAATACCAATGCTGTGGTGACGATAGCGGATGCTATCAATGGCAATAAACGCATAACGATAATTTAGACAACTAAATTACGCATTATTTATAAGTTCGTCACTAAAAAAAGTTAGGAAGTCTGCCAAAGGTAAATAAGGATATTTTGATTGTAGTTGCTGTGTTTTTATCAGGGACTTCTGTAAAAAGGCCTGATGAGCATTAGATGCTTTATTAAATGGCTTGTGTTGTTTTGCTAATTGCAACTCAGCTACCTCCCCCATGATTAATTGCGTATCCTCCGAAAAATAAGTGCTTACTAGTTTATCCCAAACATAATTGGTTGCTGCGTAATTAGGATGCACTAAATCCTCTGCATAAAAACGATAATCACGCAAATCATCAATCACATATTCATAGGCTGGGAAATAATCCACCCCTTTCAACTTGGCCATTAAGTCATGCACAGCATAAATAAGCACCGATTTGCTTCGATTGTTTTCAATTAATCCTTCTCGTAAATGACGCACGGGGCTAATCGTAAAAATGATATGAATATTTTTATTAAATAACTGTAGTGCTGCAACAATTTTTTGCAATTGCAAAGACAGTTCCACAGGATCCATTAATTTTTTTTCAAACCATTGGGCTGGCGCTTTGTGATTATTCGCAACCACCAAGCCAGCTTTATTTGGCGCAACTGTAGTTAAACTATATAACCAAGCAGAACCTAAGGTAATGACTAATTTATCTGTATCTTTTAAATATTCATGCGCATCATTAATGGAACCATTAATTTTTTTCAGTGCAGCTTCGGAACTAATATCAGAAAACCTTGTATGGTGATGCCAGCTATTAAACAAATCATTGAGTTCAAATAAATCGGTAGCGACATATTCCTTGTTATCAATATAATCCTGCAATGCACCAATCACACTTATTGGATTGAATAAAATACCATGTGGATTTTCCTTTACCTCAAATAAATGTCTGTGTAATTTAGCACCTATGTTTTCAGTAAAGCAGGAACCCATTAACATGATTTTATCTTGATAATGAATGGTCGTAGCTGACTTATTCGCTTCTAAGGTTAATTTGAATTTCATTTAAACATCCTTTGCTTCATCCCTTCATACAAAATAATACCTGCAGCGACTGATACATTAAAGGAATCAAAATTGGTTGCCATGGGAATTTTGAAAAAATAATCCGCCGCTTTCGCTAAAAATGGTTGCACCCCTCTGCCTTCATCCCCCATAATAATACAGGCTGGTATGGTTAAATCCAACTCATGTACATTTTTATCTGCACGCATTTCACTAGTAAAAACTTGAATGCCATTTAAATGTAAAGTATCCACCGCTTTTAATAAACTACTCACCCTGACTACTTGTATATGCTCTAATGCACCAGCACTGCTTTTAAAAGCCTCTTCATTTAACGCACCCACGCCTTTGTCTGGAATAATTAATGCTTGAGCACCACAACAATGGATACTTCTGGTAATTGCGCCAATATTGCGAACATCGGTAACGCCATCCAACATCATAAAAAAGGGCGTCTCCCCTTTCGCAACCACAAAATCAATCACTTCCTGCAAGTCCATATATTTCACCATCGAAATAAAAGCCAACACTCCTTGGTGATTTGCTTTGGTCATGCCATTCAACTTTTCAATGGGTACCAACTGAATAGGAATATTATTATCTAATGCTGCTTTTTTTATTTCATTTAACCCTTCCCCTTGCGCATTCTTTTGAATCAATATTTTTTCAATATTGGTATCACTTAAAAAGGATTCAATAATGGGTTGCCGACCAATGATAAATTTACGTTCCGTAGTTGCAGCTCGGGGCGTAAACCTACGCGGGCCATTAAATTTTCGATCGGGTCTGTTATTATAATTGCGTCTTTCCTCCATGATTCAAAGTTACTCTTTTTTATTTTTAAGCAATTCCCATTTAAGAATGGCGGCGACTGATATCGAATCTGTAATCTTACCCTCCATGACCCAATTAACGGCTTCTGAAAATGGCATTTTAATGACTTTTAAATCCTCCGTGTCCTCTGGTTCCGCTTCCCCTGCAATTAAATCTTGTGCCACATATACAATGGCAAATTCATCAGATACGGAATTAGATACATGCATTTGTAAAATTTCGGTCCATTTCCCTGCTTCAAATCCGGTCTCTTCTTTCAGTTCTCTCTTTGCTGCAGTTAACCAATCCGTTCCTTCAGGGCACCCACCCTCTGGTATTTCCCAACTATAGGCATCTAAAACAAACCGGTACTGCCCTACCAAATAAGTATTGTCGGCTGCATCAATCGCAATGACACCAATGGCAATATTTTTAAAATGTACTTTACCATAAATACTTTGGGTACCGGCAGGTGTGATTACATCAAACTCCGTTAAACTTATCCAAGGATTATCATACACTAATTTATCTCCTACTTTTTTCCAAGGATTTTTTTGCGATTCTATATTTTCAATTTCCATAAAAAATATTTTAACTTAAAATAAAAAGCCCGTCCTGAATGATCGGAACGGGCCTTTATTTAAAATCATTAATTTATTTTAAACCGAAAGCTTTTTTCACTTTCGCTACATAATCTAATTTCTCCCAAGTAAACAATTCAACTTTCATTGTTTTTGTTTTACCATCTGGGCTAGTAAATGTTTTAGTCACTGTTTCATTCTTACGACCCATATGTCCGTAAGCAGCAGTTTCACTGTACATTGGCGTTCTCAACTTTAAACGTTGTTCAATAAAGTAAGGACGTAAATCAAATATAGATTCAACCAATTTACCTATTTGACCATCTGTTAATTTCACTTTAGCAGTACCGTATGTGTTTACGTTGATAGATGTTGGTTTCGCAACACCAATCGCGTAAGAAACTTGAACTAACACTTCACTAGCCACACCAGCAGCCACTAAGTTCTTAGCAATATGACGTGTTGCATATGCTGCAGAACGGTCAACCTTACTTGGATCCTTACCAGAAAATGCACCACCACCGTGTGCACCTTTACCACCGTAAGTATCTACGATAATCTTACGACCCGTTAAGCCAGTGTCGCCATGTGGACCACCAATCACAAACTTACCTGTTGGGTTAATATGATACGTAATGTCATTGTTAAACAACTTAGCGTATTTCTTATATTTTGCTTTTACTCTTGGAATTAAAATTTCAACAATATCTTTTTTGATTTTCGCTAACATCTTTCCTTCTGCATCAAAATCATCATGTTGTGTAGATACAACGATTGCATCGATACGCACTGGCTCGTTTTTGTCGTTGTACTCTAAGGTAACTTGCGATTTTGCATCAGGACGTAAATATTTAATTGCTTTGTTCTCTCTTCTTAATGCAGCTAATTCAATTAAAATTTTGTGCGCTAAGTCCAAAGCCAATGGCATATAATCTTCAGTTTCATTGCTTGCATAACCAAACATCATCCCTTGGTCACCAGCACCCTGCTCTTCTTTCTTTTTTCTATCAACACCTTGGTTGATATCAGCAGATTGTTCGTGAATAGCTGATAAAATACCACAGCTATTTGCTTCAAACATGTACTCACTTTTAGTGTAGCCAATTTTCTTGATCACACCACGTGCAATATCTTGTACATCTAAATATGCTTTAGAT
>CALLKA010000141.1 GCA_938008665.1 uncultured Bacteroidota bacterium | reverse complement strand
AAATGCAGGCGCAATGAGTACTTCAAAAAATATTTCTTGAATTGCTTCCGCAGTGGCTGTATCAATTTTACCATTGGTCACTAAAACACCACCAAAGGCGCTTTCTGGGTCACCCGCTAAAGCTGCTTGCCAGCTTTCAAATACGGTAGTGCGATTCGCCACGCCACAAACATTGGTATGCTTGATGATGGCAAAGCTTATTGAAGGTAATTCCCCGATTAAAGCAATGGCAGCATCTACATCCACTAAATTATTATAAGACAATTCCTTGCCATGTAATTGTGTAAACCATTGTTCAAGATCACCATAAAAAGTAGCCACTTGATGTGGGTTTTCTCCATAGCGTAACACTTTGCCTTGCGGCGGGTTGAAATAATTACTTATCGCAACATCATAATTCATGACCACTTCAAAAGCCTTAGCAGCGAATGCTTTTCGTTGTTCTAAATTTGTTTGTCCCTCTTGACTAATTAAAATTTGATTTAGTTTTTCATAATCATCCTTTGCTGATAAAACCACCAAGTCTCTGAAGTTTTTTGCTGCCGCACGTATCATCGAAGGACCTCCAATATCAATTTTTTCAATGATTGCTTTTTCTTCATTGGTATTTTTTAGGGTTTCCTCAAAAGGGTATAAGTCAACAATGACAAGATCAAGTTCTGGTATTTTGTATTGGGCCATTTCGATTAAGTCTTGCTCCTCGTATCTACGACCTAAGATGCCCCCAAATACGGATGGGTGTAATGTTTTTACACGACCGCCTAAAATGGAAGGGTAGCCAGTAACAGATTCAACGGACACACAAGGAATGCCTAAATCTTCTAAAAATTTTTGCGTGCCACCTGTAGAATAAATGGTAATATTTAATTTTTGCAGGGTTTTTGCTAATGGCTCCAAACCGTCTTTGTAAAAAACTGAAATGAGGGCTGATTTTATTTTCTTTTCCATACCCAAAGGTACGCGCTTTCCATTTTTTATTTTTTGCTGATTTTCCACAAATTCTTATGCAGCTAGGGGAATAACTTTATTAGGCAAACTAGGGTAATTATCACCAAGCTATAAAAAAGGTATTTGGCTTTTCGCTTATACAGCCATATATAAACAAACAATAGCCAAAAGTAATAGCCTACCACCATTCGCCCTGACATTTGAACTAGCAAAGGAGTGCCGATAGGATTATGGTGAAAGTTCAAAACCACACGATTTAAGAAATTTATATAGGATTGAATCAGGTCGCCTAGGTGCATACTAAAGCTGAGTTGGTTTGGCAAAATCATTAATCCAATTAAAGCGTATAACAAAAGGGTACTTAATGGAACCATCATAAAATTACTAATAATGACCAAGGTAGAAGTTTGATGAAAGTGATACAATAAAATAGGCAAAGTGGTCAATTGCGCTGACAAAGTGATACATAAGTTACCCCACATCCAATTTAAAATTGGATTGTCCATGGGCACCATTTTATAAAATATCCGATAAAATAAATGAATGCCAATAACGGCTGCATAGGATAATTGTAAGCCAATATGATAAATGGAGTGTAGGTCAAAAAATAATATTACCAATATACCACCCGCAATACAATTAAGGGTATACTTAGGTTGGTTTAAAAATGTTCCTACAAAAAATAGGCTAAAAAAAATACTTGCTCTTATCACCGAAGGGCTTGCCAATGCAATAAAGGTATATATCCAAACTGTGATTAGTACAATGGCAAGTTCAATAATACGCCAAAATAGATTACGTGGTAAATGACCTGTAACAAAAACTAGGTTTTTAAATATAATATCTAAATGCATACCACTGATGGCAATGATATGTATTATGCCTAATTGGGTGTATGCTTTAATTATATTTTTATCTACGTCTGATTTTACGCCTATTAGTAATGCTTTTGCAAAACCACTCGCTTCATGTTCTATGATGTGCTTGTCAATTTTTTGCATCATCCATATGCGTGTATGACTTATGACCCCATTGGGATAGGGTAACCACATTAAGTTTTGCTGTTGGGTAGTTAAATAGATAACACATCCCCAGCTTACTAATATGAGTAGTATGATTATGCCTTGTTGCCATTTTTTTAATGGAAATAGGGGTAAGCATAATAAAGTACCCATGCTTATTCCAATAATGAAAAAGGCAATGTTGTTATTTAAATATGCATAATGATCGCCAAAGTGGTTAGCTATTAAATAACCAATACATATTGAAATGGAGATAAATAAAAGGGGGTGTTCGGCTTTCCAATGCGACAGGGATTTTTCCATCCCGGATTGTAGGGAAATAAAAATAACAATGAATTGCGGGAAATACGCTTAAGCGCCTAATAAAAAAACAACTAATTTTTTATGAAGCTCTGGTTTGCTATTTTTCCAGTTGGCCACTGACTGCGTTTTTATCCATTCATTAGGACCTGTTAATTCCATGGCCACACAAAGTTTGGTACCGGTATGACAATTTTGAATGATTGCTTCAAATAGCTGATTATTTCGATAAGGTGTTTCAATAAAAAGTTGGGTGACACCCGTTTGTTTAATTTCAGCTTCAAGTGCTTGAATTTTTTTCTTTCTTTCAAGGGCGTCTATAGGTAAATAGCCATGAAAATGAAAATTTTGGCCATTCATACCACTGCCCATTAAAGCCAATAATAAGGAAGAAGGTCCAGTGTAGGGTTTTACTATTGCACCTAATTCCTGTGCAGCTGCGACTAAAATTTGTCCTGGATCCGCAATACCTGCGCATCCTGCCTCAGATAAAATACCAATATTTTTTCCTTGCTTTATAAGTTGTGTAAATGCATGTATTTGTTCATTTTCAACTTTGTGTATCGCATGCCAGGTATAATCGTCAATGACCATCTCCTTCCATAATTTTTTAAAATACCTTCTAGCTGTTTTTTCATTTTCAACAAAAAATGCGTCACACTGTTGTATCCAAGTTAATACATCACTGGGCATACTATCAAATCCTTCCTCATGAAGAAGCATTGGCAATAAATATACTTTTCCTAATGTCATTATTGATTGTCTTTTACTTGTTGTGTGTTAAGGTGCGCCGCTATTAAAGCATAAAAGGGTGCAACCATCCAACCAACAATAGGAAGCAAATGAAGCATGTAAAATAATATGCCATTTCCTACAGGAAGCCCTTTGTGATTAGATATATAGTCGGCTGAAGCAATTTTGTTTTTTTTCTCCGTAGCTAATCCATAGTCAAGCATGCTATAACCTAAAAAATAACATTCCATCAAGATGGTAAAAATGGGGGTAAACCAACCAATCAATGGAACGGAACATACAATTACAATGGGAATTAAATAAACTGTTTGCCACAATAAATTGGTAAGATTAAGTAGCACTGCACGCGTAATTAATTTTTTATAAACAGTTTTATCTAAAACAAATGGAATTTCTTTTTGTGCCGCGTCTATTCTTAAATGCAAATAGGACAACATAGGAGAAAAAAGCATTAAAAAAAGATATTTAAATAATGCAAAGTAAAAAAGTAATAAAGTAAACCACAGCCAGAAACTTCCCATGGTTATAAAAAATCCTAACCAATCACTACTAATACTATCTAACCAATTCTTTAATCCAGTTCTTAAAATAATCCACTCAATAAAAGTGCTTGAGGTATCTCCAAAGTAGGTCATACCAATGATAAAGATGACAGTGTATAGTATGCCCGGCAATATCATCCATTTCCACAATTTATGTTGTAGTATGAATTGATGTGCTAAAAAATAAGCACGAACCGATAAAATGAGTTCTTTGAGCAAGTCGCTGAATTTGCACTAAAGATACGAACTAGTACTTTAGAATGTCGCTATGATTGCATTTTGGTTCCGTAAGCTAGGTCACCTGCGTCACCTAAGCCAGGTACGATATAGCTTTTATCATTTAAAACATCGTCAATATCACCACACCAAATTGGGGTATCCATCCCAAGTGCCGCTTGTACAGTTTCAATTCCTTTTTTGCTTGCAATGGCTACAGCAATATGAATTTCCTTTGGCTTTTGTGTTTTTGTAATTGCTTGTATGGTTTCAACTAAGGAGGCACCGGTGGCTAACATGGGATCAGCTATGATTAATATTCGATTATTTAAATCAGGGCAACTTAAGTATTCAACACTTATTTCAAAGCTACCATCTGGATGATGTTTTCGATAGGCCGAGATAAACGCATTATCTGCTTTATCAAAATAGTTCAACATGCCTTGATGCATAGGTAATCCTGCTCTTAATACCGTGGCTATCACTGGTTGTTCCATTAAAATTTTTGATGCGTGTGTGCCTAATGGAGTAGTTGTGTTTACCACTTTGTGCGCCATTTGCTTGCTCATTTCATAGGCAATAACTTCGCCAATGCGTTCAATATTACGTCTAAAGCGCATTCGATCTTTTTGTATTTGCACATCTCTTAACTCCGCAATCCAATTACTTAATAAACTATGTTTTTCACTTAAATGGTGCACCATGGCTAGTTATTTTTTTCAAATCTAGGTTTCTTAAGGACAATTTTAAAATAATTTAAATTGATCCCCATCAAATAAGCCTTGATCGCTTAATTTAAGGTGTGGAATTACTAGCAAAGCCATAAAGCTAAGTGTCATGAATGGGGAGCCTAGTTGACTGCCTAAAGCCTTTGACATGGCATCAATGATGGTGTATTGTTTTGCGACTTCATAAGGATCAGCATTGCTCATAAGGCCAGCAACCGGGAGGGCTAGAATTTTTGTTTCCGTTTTATTTACACAACTCACCCCACCTTTTTCTTTTATGACACTATTAATAGCAGTGGCAATACTTTCATCGTCAACACCAACCGCGATAATATTATGACTATCATGTGCCACAGTAGATGCAATGGCACCATGCGTAAATCCGAAATTTTTTATGAATGCAATACATGGGGCTGCTGTTTTATAACGATTATACACGACCATTTTTAAAACATCGCTTTGGGTGTTTGTTACTAAACAGTGCTCCTTTTCGGTGGGCGACATCCAAATACAGTTAGTGATAAGTTGTCCATCAATAGCTTCAATAACAGGAATGCGTCCATTTTGATTTGGGTAATCCTTAACATGTATTTTCAATTGTGCTGATGAAATTAATGCGGCATCGAATTGATTGATGGTTGTTTCTTGTACGTTTTCGATAAGTGATTTTCCTTTTTCAGCCACCATTAAACCATTAATGTAGGTTGCATTTACTTCAAATGAAATCAAATCATGAACAACAATGAAATTAGCGGGATCGCCTACTTTCATTTTACCGGTGGGTAATTTATAATGATCAATTGGATTAATACATGCCGCTTGCAGTACATTGAATTTATCTATGCCTTTTGCAACTGCCCATGCACATAATTGATTGATATGTCCTTCTAGTAAACTATCAGGATGCTTGTCATCACTACATAGCATTATATTTTTTGTATGCGTATCAATTAGCGGATATAATGCTTCAAAATTTTTAGCTGCACTTCCTTCTCTAATTAATATTTTCATACCCAACCCTAATTTGTCTAGGGCCTCATCCATCGTAAAACACTCGTGATCGGTACTGATACCCGCTGCAATGTATTTTTTTGCATCTTCGCCTCTTAATCCTGGCGCATGTCCATCTACTGGTTTCCCTGCTTTATGTGCTGCACTAATTTTTTTAATTACTTCTGGATCATTATATAAAACACCAGGAAAGTTCATCATCTCACTCAAATAATAAATATCATCTAATGCTAATAAATTTGTTATTTGATCGCTATCAATCATCGCACCTGCTGTTTCAAAAGTGGTGGCAGGTACACAGCTTGGCGCGCCAAAGAAAAAATGAAAAGGAACTTTTTTTCCATTGTCAATCATATAATGTACACCATCCACCCCGCAAACATTGGCTATTTCATGTGGGTCACTGATGGTTCCAATGGTGCCATGCAAAACAGCCAACCTAGCAAAGGAGCTTGGGATAAGCATACTGCTTTCAATATGCACGTGGCTGTCAATAAAGCCGGGTAATAAATATTGTAAGGGGGCATTTTCGCAAGGACTGATCGCAACAATACTACCGTTTTCCACCTGAATACTTGCAGGATAAATTTGTTTACCTACAATGTCAACATATTGGCCAGCAATGGAAAAAGTAGCTTTCATTTTATAATTAGTTTACATATTAAACCAATAACTAAATTTAAATATAAGGGCCCTACTTTTATTTTTAAATAATGGATCTGTAAAATAATTGTCGGTGTATACTAAAAAAAAGTCGCTCATTGGTTGGTACCTATATTGCAAACGACTATTAATATTAAAGTTATTGCTTTGGGTATTGTACTGTATAAAAGTAGTCCAAAATAACTGTGTATTAAAATTGTATTCAACCCTAGGCGCAATTAATAATAACTTGGTGCTGCCATATTTTCCAGGCAAATTAATATTATTTAGTTCTGCTCTCAAGCGAATATTTAAATTAGGCTGATTACGCCATTGAATACCGGCACTGATTCCTTTGATAGTTCCGTTATAAAAATGACCAATTCTAGCATCGCCAAACCAGCCTAATTCCTTACGTGTGTCTGACATAAAGCTGATTAAAAATTGGCTATACTGATATCTTTGCGCAGGTAAAGGGGTGCCGCCTGTGAATGACGTGGGAAATATTAAATCCACTACATTGTTTGCTAATTTCGCTGTTAAATTGGAGGAGTTTTTAAAGTCGGTCTGTATGCCAAATTCGGTCGTACTTTCGTTCAATGTATTATCAGGATTCAGTACAGTATAGTTTTCTAATTGCACTTCAAATTTTCCAATTTTTCCATTGGGCGGTTGTGTTAAATATGTTAATTGTGCGTAGCTATTTTTATATCCCATTCGTATCACTGTATCCTTTAATGCATCGTAATTATTAATGCGTTCAACAAAACCCATATCGGTGTAATAGTTTTTACCTAAATTTCCAATTTCAAGCACTGTATTCCAATGTTTTCGATTGGTGCTTATTCCTAAGTCAACATAGGAATTTAGGTCTGTAATAGTAGGTTTCATGGATTGATGGTAGGTAGCCCATGAACTAAAACTTCCCGGAGCATTGGAATATTCAAATGTTATACCTGCATTACGACCATATCTGTCCATTGGATTTTTTATTGCCTCCTCTTTTGAAATGTAATTTTCACGATTTAAAAAGTACCCTTTAATTTCAGACCTTTTTAATATTCTTTTATGTAAAGTGAATGCAGAAAAATTTTCAGGACTATAATCTCCTTGTCTTCCAGTTTGCATATTCATGACACCAATTCTAGTTCCAGGTGCTAAATTGCCAGATAGTCTGGCACCAAATAAAATAGGAATTCTATTTCCTTGCTTATCTAATCCAATGGTCCTTGAATAAAAAGGTCGTACAGGTGGAATGCCAAAGTTGGCAAAGAGATCAGAGTTTTCAATGAAAAAATTTCTTCTTTCAGGAAGAAATATATTAAAGCGAGTTAAGTTGGTTACTTGTTGATCCACTTCCACTTGTGAAAAGTCGGGGTTAACAGTAACATCTAAGTTTAGTGAAGTATTTAATGCCACTTTTGCATCAAAACCAGCGTTGCCATTGGCATTTAAGCCTTTATTATTTAGCTTATCCTCATTGGCAGTTCCAGTGATATAGGGTTGAATAATTAAATTATTCGAATTGATGGGCGGTGGAGTAGGCCAATGAATTACGCCTGTATAACCTAAATCATAGGACCTAAATGTAGGGGGCACTTTGGCCCAGGTATTGTATTGAACATTTTTTGCATCAATACGTATAAAATTAATACCCCAATATTTTTGATTCGGATCATACCTTAATGATTTTAAAGGAATCATTATTTCTGCCACCCAAAAATTGCCATAGTCCTTGGTTGCTGAAAACCATTTAGTATCCCAACTCCAATCACTCATGCGATCTGTTGAACTACTTAACTGATCTTCAGACTGCACATTTAAAGCGCTTAAAACAAAAAAGAAGCCATTTGTTTTTTGATTCAATGGATCAAGCACAATACCAATACCATCATTGCCATCATGTCCCACATCCCTTTTTAAACTTTTGATAATAGCAGTACCGCTGTCGTATACCTTAAAGGCAAAATAAATATTTTTGTCATCAAAGGTGAAGCGTACTTCTGTTTTTCTTTTTGCTTCTCCTATATTATTGGGAAATTTTTTATTATCAGCTTGGGTAAAATTTGCACTAGCCCAAATCGGTTCATCCAAAATACCATCAATTTTAATGACATCAGTTGTTTTAATTAAATCAAGTTGATAGTCTTTTTGAAATTCAGTGATTTTTTGTGCTTGACATTTTGTTGCAATAGCAATGAAAAGACAATAAAAAACAAGGTTTCAGATCGGAAGAGCACACGTCTGAACTCCAGTCAC
>CALLKA010000140.1 GCA_938008665.1 uncultured Bacteroidota bacterium | reverse complement strand
AAAATGTGGGCACAAATCATGCAAGATTTAGGCGCGACTGATCCAAAGGCATTGATGCTTCGATTTCATACACAAACTGGTGGTGCTACATTAACAGCACAACAACCAATGAATAATATCAGCAGGGTTACCATACAAACCATTGCTGCAGTTTTAGGCGGTACGCAAAGTTTGCACACCAATGGTTTTGACGAAGCTTTAGGACTCCCTACGGAAGAAGCTGCTGGCATTGCACTTAAAACACAACAAGTGGTTGCTTTTGAAAGTGGTATCACTGATACAGCCGACCCATTGGCTGGAAGTTATTTTGTGGAAAGTTTGACAAATGAAATAGAAACAAAAGCACTGGAACTGATTCAGCAAATTGACAATATGGGTGGCAGTGTAGCAGCTATTGAATCAGGATTTATGCAAAATAAAATCGGGGAAAGTGCCTATGCTTATCAAAAAGACATTGAATCCAATAAAAAAATTATTGTAGGGGTAAATCAATTTCAATCTTCCAATAATGTAGAAATTCCAATATTAAGAATTGATGAATCTATTCGATTACAACAAATTGAAAAATTAAAAGTACTTAAAGCGAAACGAGATCAAAATTCAGTGAATGCCTGCTTACTCGCCATCAAGGATGCTGCAATAAACAATACCAATATTATGCCACCCGTAATTGATGCCGTTGAAAAATTATGTACCCTTGGTGAAATTGCGGATACATTAAGATCCGTATTCGGCGAATACCAGGCATAAACTAATTATTATACCATCCAAACTAATTAACATTACCCTATTCATTTAATAACCCAAGACTATGAAATACTTTTTACTTTTATTTTTAGCGATTACAACAATCAGTGCTTCTGCACAAGAGCTGCCTAAAAATTTCAATCAACTAGTGCAGGATATTGAACCACAACTCATAAAATGGAGGAGACATTTTCATGAAAATCCGGAACTATCTAATCGTGAATTTAATACTGGTAAATACATTGCCGATTATTTGAAAACTTTAGGCATTGAAGTGCACTACCCTGTTGCAAAAACTGGTGTTGTTGCCATCTTAAAAGGGGGTAAACCAGGTCCTGTAGTTGCACTCAGGGCGGATATAGATGCGTTACCAGTTCAGGAAAGAACACCCATTCCATTTGCATCAAAGGTAAAAACAGAGTTTATGGGGCAAACAGTGGATGTAATGCATGCATGCGGACATGACTCGCATATATCCATCTTAATGGCTACAGCAAAAGTGCTTCAATCCATGCAGAAAGAAGTACCAGGAACTGTGGTATTTTTATTTCAACCTGCTGAGGAAGGCGCACCAGGAACAGAGGAAGGGGGCGCACCATTAATGATCAAGGAAGGCGCACTAGACCAACCCAAAGTAGAAGCAGTATTTGGATTACATATTGAGGCTGAATTACCAGTGGGAAGTATTCATTATAAAGAAGGGGCATTCATGGCATCCTCAGATTGGTTTACTATTAAAGTAAATGGCAAAGGAAGCCATGGCTCACAACCTTGGGGTGGTGTTGATCCAATTGCATCAGCCGCGCAAATAATAGAAGGACTTCAACATATTGTGAGCAGACAAATGAACTTAATAACAGCACCGGTAGTTATCACTGTTGGTACCATCAAAGGCGGTGTTCGATCAAACATCATTCCTGAAACAGCCGAACTTACAGGTACCATTCGTACGCTTGATTCAAAAATGCAAACTGAAGTGCATGAAAGAATTAGAAATACAGTAAAAAATATTGCAGCTAGTTCAGGCGCAACTGCTGATGTAACCATTGATACAAAAACCTTGGTTACTTATAACGAACCTAGCTTGGTTAAAAAATCATTACCATCACTTGTTAAAGCAGCAGGTGCAAATAATGTTTTTGAAACTACTTGGCAAACCGGCGCGGAAGATTTTTCATTTTTTAGTGCAAAAGCGCCAAGCTTCTTTTTTTACCTAGGAGCGCTACCTGCAGGTAAAAATCCGAAAGACGCGGCACCGCATCACACACCCAATTTTTATATCGATGAATCTGGCTTTACAGTTGGCGTTAAAGCCTTTTGTAATTTAGTTTTCGATTATGCAAAAGCGAAATAAATAAAAAATATTTATTTATTATAAACGCGGGCACCGAATAATAAACTTCCAATACGTACCATGGTACTACCCTGTTGTATGGCCAATTTATAATCCGAACTCATGCCCATACTTAATTGATCAAAATGAGTGGAACTTAAAAGAGTTTCTGCTTTATTGTAAGTATGCTTTAAACTAGAAAATTCATTTTGTATCAAAACTGTGTCATCAGAAAAAGAAGCCATTCCCATCAAACCACGCAACCTGATATTCGTATAATTCGCTAATCGACCACTTTGAATTAACTCCAATAAAGTCAATTCATCAAATCCAAACTTAGTTTCCTCTGAGGCAATATGGACTTGTAATAACACATCAATGATGCGATTATTTTTTTGAGCTTGTTTGTTAATTTCAATGAGTAGCTTTTCACTATCTACCCCATGAATTAAATATACAAATGAGGCTATGTATTTAACTTTATTAGATTGCAGATGCCCAATAAAATGCCAATGAATATCTTGAGGTAATGCTGCGGCTTTATCGACTAATTCCTGCACATAGTTTTCGCCAAAATCCTTTTGACCCAATTGATGTAAATCTAATATAGCTTGATTAGGCTTCGTTTTACTTACCGCAATTAATTGTACTTTATTTAATTGTAAATAAGTAGTTATTTCTTTATAAAATTCAATATTGACAGACATCTAAATTATTATGCTTTACTAAAAAAGGGACGAATCCTTTTGCACAAAAATAGGATTAAAACTAAAATTATTTGGTAATACTTCTACCAATCACCATTTTCTGTATCTCAGACGTGCCTTCGTAAATTTGGGTAATTTTGGCATCACGCATTAATCTTTCCACATGAAACTCCTTTACAAAACCATATCCACCATGCACTTGCACTGCTTCGGTGGTCACCCACATTGCGGTATCACTTGCATGTAGTTTTGCCATGGCAGCAGATAAAGTATAATCCATTCCATTGTCCTTTTCCCATGCTGCTTGATAACATAATAATCGAGCTGTTTGAATACGCGTAGCCATTTCGGCTAACTTAAATTGAATTGCCTGATGTTCGTGTATCGGCTTTCCAAATGATTTACGTTGTTTACTATACGCCAAAGCTAATTCATACGCACCGCTAGCAATACCTAATGCTTGTGCTGCTATTCCTATTCGCCCTCCATTCAAAGTTTTCATTGCAAAATTAAAACCAAACCCATCTGCCCCAATTTGATTTAGTTTCGACACGACCACATCCGTAAATGAAACGGCATGTGTATCACTGCCGCGTATACCCATTTTATTTTCCTTCGGCCCCACGGTTACACCCGGCGTATTTTTTTCAACAATAAATGCATTAATCCCTTTGGGCCCTTTACTAGCATCAGTTTGCGCCATCACTAAATAAACGGAAGCACTTGATCCATTGGTGATCCAATTTTTTACTCCATTCAAAATAAAATGATCCCCTTTATCCGCGGCTGAGGTATGCTGATGTGTTGCATCACTTCCAGCTTCAGGTTCACTTAATAAAAAAGCGCCTAAATACAATTCCCCGTCTTTTCTTCCCTGTGCTAACGGGGTTAAATATTTTTTTTTTTGTATATCAGAACCGTAATGTTCCAAGCCCCAACACACCAAACTATTATTCACACTCATACAAACACTTACACTTGCATCAATTTTTGAAATTTCCTCCATCGCTAATACATAGGATACGGTATCCATTCCTGCACCACCAAATTCAGGTGCGGTCATCATACCTAAAAAACCTAAATCAGCTAATTGTTCAATTTGATTTTTGGGAAATTTTTGCAACTCGTCTCTTTCTATAACCCCTGGCAAACATTGTTGTTGTGCAAATTCACGTGCAGCTTTTTGAATCATTAACTGCTCTTCCGTTAGTCTAAAATCCATATACAAAAATTTGTATAAATTTACGCTAACAATTGTTAGTATAAAAATTTATTTTTGTACTTTATTTATAATTAGTTGTGCTAAAACAGAAATGTCTTGTTCATTCATAATAGCGGTGCTATCCTGCCTAAAATGACGTTTAAAAGCCAACTTTGCAGCTGTCGTATCCTTGATATCATAACCAACTATATTAAGCGCTAATGGTATAGAAATACCTAAGGGTAATTGAATGGTGGCATCCGGATTAAACCATGCTCCGTATCCTTTGGTTGACAATAATTGCCAAGGGAAATTAATGTTAGGATCCACTTTACGCTTTGGTGCAATATCTCCATGACCAATAAAATTGGCATCAGGAATATTATAAGATCGTTTAAGCTTATCTAATAAAGTAATCAAACTATTAATTTGTGCGGAATCAAAAGGTTCAAAACCGTTGTTATCTAATTCAATACCAATGGAACTTGAATTTATATCTGTATTGTTACCCCATTTTGCAATACCTCCATGCCAAGCCCTGAAATAATCATTCAACATATGATGTATAGTGCCATCTTTGCATATCACATAATGGGCACTCACTTTACTACGCTCCAATGTAAAAGTTTGTAAAGTTTGTTCACAAGCATTTTGCGCAGTATGATGTATGATTACAAAATTAGGTTTACGCAAATCAAAATTAGTAGTACCCACCCATTGCGCTGCTTTTGCTAATGAATCAACAGTCTGAATCCCAGGATTTGACTTAAAAATGGCAACTAGCTCCTTTGCTCTTGCTTTATAAAAGCGATTTGTTTTAGCATATTGGAAATTAGTACAAGCAAATAAAGCGATTACAAAAAATGTAAGTATAGCAAAATATAATTTCGAAAATTTATTTTTCATATGGATAGATAATATTGATCTGTAATGATTCTTTAAAGCCTATGACAAATTTTACTAGCTAATCATTTTAATCCACACTTGGCTCTTGCTGACTTAGGCAATGAAAACTTCCCAAGCCCCAAATAATGTCCGTTGAATCAATCCCAACTACTTGTCGTGTTGGAAAACATGATTGAATTATTTGCATTGCTTTATCATCCTTGTTACATTTAAAAGTAGGAACAATAATATGCCCATTACTGATGTAAAAATTAGCATAAGATGCTGGAAGCATTTGATCTTCATAAATAACATCTGCAGGCATTGGCAATTCTACAATATTTAATTGTTTACCATTCAATAAACGCATTTGTTTTAGCTCCTTCAAGTTTTGTTGTAATAGTTCATGATTTTCTGACAACACGTTATCTTCAATGACTGTAATAACGGTATCCTCATTAACAAAACGAACCGTATCATCGATGTGTCCGTCAGTATCATCTCCGACAATACCATCAGATACCCATAGCACCTGATCCATCCCATAATAATCACATAAATATTTTTCAATTTGTGATTGATTTAAAAGCGGATTTCTATTGGGGTTTAACAAGCAGGATTTAGAGGTCATAATAGTACCAGCGCCATTAAAGTCGACCGAGCCTCCTTCCATAATTATTTCCGGATAAAACACAGGTATATTCAAGGCCTTCGCAATATTTGTTGGCATTACATCGTCCAAATCATAAGGGGGATATTTACCACCCCATGCATTAATATTCCAATCCACAATTGCTTTTTTATCTTCAGGATGATTGCGGATTAAAAAGGATGGTCCATGATCGCGACACCAAGCGTCATTGGAAGGATGTAGATAAAAAGTCACTTTAGTTAAATCAACACCTGCCAATTGCAACATTTTATTTGCAGAGTTGCGCATTTTTTCATCAACGACATTAATACAAACACGTTCCGTCAACGCAACTACTTTAACAAACTCCGTATAGGATGGATAAATGCTAGCAATTTTACCAGGCCAGCTTTCCTCCTTATGTGGCCAGGTTAACCAGATTGCATCATGTTTTGCAAATTCGGCTGGAAAATAATAACCCAATGATTTTGGCGTTACCCCATCACTCATTTTCCTTAATTCATTTAAATGATTATTCTGCATCATCAATATATCGTTTAGTGATGGGTTTATAGGAATCAATCCGACGGTCACGTAAAAACGGCCAATGCGTTCGATAACTGTCCGATTTTTCAGTGTCAATATCTATCACTGCAACTTCTTCATTATCATGTGATGCTTTATAAAGTAAGGTCCCAAATGGATTACTCACAAAGGAACCGCCCCAAAATTTCATGGCACCTGCTTGTTCTAACCCAACCCTATTCACACTTATTACTGGTACTCCATTTGCCACTGCATGACTGCGTTGTATAGTTTGCCAAGCATTATATTGTTCCGTGTTGGTTGCTTCATCCTGTGAGGTAGCCCATCCAATGGCTGTTGGATAAAATAACATTTCCGCACCCATTAAACTGGTAATACGTGCAGCTTCAGGATACCATTGATCCCAACATATTAAAACGCCAATCGTTGCAAATTTTGTTTTGAAAACTTTATAACCTAAATCACCTGGTGTAAAATAAAATTTTTCATAGTAAGATGGATCGTCAGGAATATGCATTTTACGATACTTTCCTAAATATGCACCATCTGCATCTAAAACAGCAGTTGTATTGTGATAAAGCCCTTCTGCTCTTTTCTCAAATAAGGAAGCAATAATTACTACGCCTAATTCTTTTGCCAATGCCGCTAAAGTATTGGAAGTTTCTCCTGGTATAGGTTCTGCTAATTTAAAATTATCATAGGATTCAACATCACAAAAATATAAGGAAGAAAATAATTCTTGTAAACAAATAATTTGAGCACCCTGTTTTGCAACTACCCTAATTTTTTCAATTGCCTTTTGGTTATTCGCAGTTTTGTCTGCGTCACAAGACATTTGTATAATTCCTACTTTTACGATTGCCATATAAAATGAATTAAATAATTGAATCAAAATTACGCATCCCCAACAACTTTTTCGTTATAAATCCTTCCGCATATTCTACCCCAATTTGATGTCCTAATTCCTTGGCCCTGCTTTTTATAAATTCGATGAATGCAGCGCCGGAAATAAATGTTTCTGGTTCGGTTGAATTTGGGTCATAAAATTGGGAAGCATGGGCCATGATGGACTCCATTTTCTTATCCATAAAAGCACTTATGTCCACTACAAAATTGGGGGCCAATGATTTTGATTGTATATAATGAAAAACTTGGTTGGGTCTCCAAGCGGTTTGCACTTGACCATTGTGCGTACTTTGTATTTTTACCAAACCCGCTAAAAATGAAGCTGTCTCCACCAACTGTGCTGCACGTGCATGATCAGGATGTCGATCATCCACTGCATTACATAAAATAATTGTAGGTTGATAACAACGAATTATTTCAATAATCGCAAATTGATTTTCTTTGTTATTTTCAAAAAAACCATCCGGCATACCCAAATTTTCACGAACGGCTGCACCAATGATTTGACTTGCCAATTGCGCTTCCTTTAATCGTAGCGAACTATTTCCACGAGTTCCTAGTTCCCCTTTGGTTAAATCGATAATACCCACTTTTTTACCTTGGGCTACAGCAGATAAAAGCGTGCCGCCACAACCTAATTCTACATCATCCGGATGTGCACCAAAAGCAAGTATATCTAGTTTTTGCATTTCTCTATAAATTGTATTCAAAGTTACGCCTTCATGTAAAGCAATCCCTTACAAAACTTTGAAAATGTTAAACTACCAATGAACCAACTATGTAACCCAGTCAACCAAATAAAAAAAGCTAATTAATGACAAAAAACCCTCTCTTACTAGGTAAGAAAGGGTTTAATAATTTATAAAAAAAGCTTTTTAATGGGCTATTTTATTTTTTCTTAGCGTAACGCTTATTGAATTTATCAATACGTCCAGCTGTGTCCACCAACATGTTTTTACCAGTGTAAAAAGGATGTGAAGTGTTTGAAATCTCCAATTTGATGACTGGATATTCATTTCCGTCTTCAAATAAAATGGTTTCTTTAGTTTGCGCTGAAGATTTACCTAAAAAAGAGGTACCGTTACTCATGTCCTTGAACACTACAAAACGATACGATTCTGGATGGATACCTTGTTTCATTATATATGATTTTTAAGGATGCACGGTTTTTGCCGTACAATTTATTAAATAGGTTGCAAATTTAAGTAAAACCAAGGGTTTAGCCAAATTTTAGCGGCTTAAAGGCGTATTGCCATTTACTTCATATTAATGTACTGCAGCGGTAAACCAAGATTCCCAGCCCTACAAGCTGCTATAACATCCTGTAAATCATCAATTTTCTTGCCAGTAACCCGAACAATATCATCCATAATGGCGGCCTGCACCTTTAAACCACTATCCTTGATCAGTTTTACGACCTTTTTGGCGTCCTCTTGTTTTAAGCCATTACGAACTGGGACATCCTTTTTGAAAATTTTGCCGCTTGGATAGGCATCTTTTGAAAAATCAAAAGCCGAGGGATCAATACCTTGTTTCATGGAACGACTTATAACCACATCAATTATTTGTTGAATTTTCATATCTGATTCAGATTCCAATTTAATCAAATATTCTTTTTTGTTTAAATCAATCACTACATGATTGCCTTTAAAATCAAATCGATTGGTGATTTCTTTTTTAACAATATTAATCGCATTATCTAAAGTCTGGATATCAACAGAACTTGCAATGTCAAAGGATGGCATAAAATATAATTTAAGATTTTTGAATGTTTTTCGGGAACCAACTTTTTGATTTAATTAAGAATATTATCCCTAATATAATTAAAAGAACTGATATTAATTCAGCTTGCGTTGGTTGAAAAGGCAAAAAAGTATATTTATTGTTTACCCTTATTTTTTCAACTAAGAACCTTTCGCCCCCAGCAAAGATAAAATAGATCCCAGTGATGATTCCTGGTTGTGTTATTTTTTTGCGAACCATCCAAACAATCAAAAACAAAATGAACATGATAATGATTTCATAAAAAGTGGTTGGATAAACCGCCTCAGGTAATTGATTGCAATAATTTCCGACACATCCTGGTATCGGCACACCTGCATTTACCACATTATGCGGGTAATGATAAGACCACATCCAATCTGGTAACCATGTATATGGGTTAGGTGCTAAATTAACAATACCCCAATCACCATCTCCGCTAATATGACAACCAATACGACCTGCTGCATAAGCAAATAACATGGTGGGTGCCATCGCATCTGCAAAATGTATCACACGCATATTGTATTTACGAATAAAAACAATAATTGCAATGGTTGCCAATATTAATCCCCCATAAAATGTGAGCCCGCTGAAAGAAATTAGTGACCCCCAAGGATCACGCATTAATTCCTCTAAATTTTCCAAATTATGAAAAATTTTCGCGCCTAAAAATCCCCATAAAGCTGCTTGTAAAACAATGTCACCTACCCTGTCATGCGGCCACAGCATTAGTTTGCGCGTTTCTGGTTTTGCTAATTTTTCCTTTTCTTTTTCCTTCCATTTTAAATAAGCTAAAATTGCGCCGACCAAAATACCAGCACCCATATTACCTTGAAATGATAAAATAAAAGCCTGCGTATTATTTAAAGCATCCGCAATTGTAAATGCCCCAACAATTTTATAACCAAATAAAAATCCAAAGAAAAAACTAGTGAATAATTCACTTAAACTAGCAGGTGCCCCGATAACAATTGACTCCTCTGTAGGTGTAAATTCACCCAAGGATTCCTTACGCTTCAATTCAGCATATAAAACAAATCCTGAAGCCACAAAAGCAATGGCAACAAAAAATCCAAATGAATTAACGAGTCTAAGTCCGTTTAATTTTACACCAAATAAATCATCAATTAAAAAATACAGATTGGGATACATGCTTGATTATGATTATAGATTACAATGTTACTTAGAATATTTGATTTAAGAATAAAAAAAAGGCCACACTAGAAAGTGCGGCCGTATTTACTAACCCATCTAAAAACAAAAACCCTTTAATATTTTTATTAATTACAATGTTCTTGAAAAACACTAATTAAATGCTGTGCGATCACTTGAGCCGGTCTTCCTTCAATTTGATGTCTTTCGATAAAATTAACCAATTGACCATCCTTGAATAAAGCAAT
>CALLKA010000139.1 GCA_938008665.1 uncultured Bacteroidota bacterium | reverse complement strand
AGTTAACAAAAAATATTAGAAACACCGCTGTTCGGGTTCTTTTAAATGAATCCGAGGCTATCGCCAAGCTTTCTACGCTCTTAAATGAGGACTTCGAAAACTGTGTGCACCACCTCCTTCAGTCCAAGGGGCGATTGGTCATCACAGGTGTGGGTTCCTTGATACATTTATATTCAACTGCGTATATGAAGGAGGAATCCTCGGCGCACTATGCAAGGTATTTTGCTTATCTGAATTTGTTTATTTTCTCCATGTTGCTATTAGTATTAGGAGATAATTATATTATTATGTTTATAGGATGGGAAGGCGTTGGTTTATGTTCCTATTTATTAATTGGCTATTGGTTTACGAATGGAGATTTTAATTATGCTGCTAAGAAGGCTTTTATTATGAATCGCATTGGCGACCTAGGCTTCTTATTAGCCATATTTTGGATCATTTTCAAGTTGGGTTCGGTGAACTATAGTGAAGTACTCACTGCGGAAAGTTTGGCTAAATTGTCCAGTGCAGATATCACTGGTATTACTTTATTATTATTTGTGGGTGCGATGGGAAAGAGTGCGCAAATTCCTTTGTTCACTTGGCTGCCTGATGCGATGGCAGGACCAACGCCCGTTTCGGCTTTAATACATGCTGCAACCATGGTTACTGCTGGTATCTATATGATTACCCGTAGCAATATTTTATTTAGTCATAGTGAAATTACACAAACTGTCATTGCCGTCATAGGTATTAGTACCGCGTTGTTAGCGGCGACTATTGCCATCAAACAAAATGATATCAAAAAAGTATTGGCTTATTCAACTGTAAGTCAATTGGGTTATATGTTTTTAGGATTAGGCGTGGGTGCTTATTCTGGTGCGGTATTTCATGTAATCACACATGCATTTTTTAAAGCTTTGTTATTCTTAGGCGCAGGTTCGGTTATTCATGCCATGCATCATGAGCAAGACATTCGTAAAATGGGGGGATTAAAATCAAAATTACCCATTACACATATTACATTCTTAATAGGTTGTATCGCGATTGCGGGTGTGCCTCCTTTTAGTGGGTTCTTTTCAAAAGATGAAATACTTGCAGCTGCCTTTGCAAAAAGTCCTGTGTATTGGGTATTAGGAGTGATTGGTGCTGCGATGACTGCTTTTTACATGTTCCGATTATATGCCACTACTTTTTTAGGCAAATTTAGAGGAACAGACAATCAAGAAGCACATTTACATGAATCACCGATGGCGATGACTTTGCCTTTGATATTATTAGCGGTGGCAAGTGCAATTGCGGGGGCTATTGGTATTCCTGAATTAATGGGAGGACATCACTGGTTGTCACATCAGTTAAGTTCCATTGTTGGGGAACCCAATGAAATTGGTTTATCACATGCAACGGAGTGGGTATTGATGGCAGTATCGGTGACGATTGCTGTGATTGCATTATTGATGGCAATTAATATTTACAGAAAGAAAACAGACGAAGCGCCTACAAGTTTCATTGGCAAATTTTTCTATAATAAATGGCATATTGATGAATTATACAATACTGCAATTGTAAATCCCTTAAATCGTTTTGCTGGATTTTTGAAAAATAGTATTGAAAAACAAGTAATTGATGGTGCAGTCAATGGTACGGGCAAATTAGTACAGTATAGTGCAAGACAATTAAGATTGATACAAAATGGACAAGTAGGGTATTATATTTTATTTATGGTTTTAGGAATTGTATTATTGTTTTTACTTTGGTTTAATGACACTTTATTATTGCGTTTTTTTCACAATTTGATTAAATAAATTATTTAATAAGCTATATGTTACTATCATTTATATTAATTCCTTTTGTTACCGCCTTATTATTACTTTTTATTAAAAATGATAAATCGGCCAATACTATAGCGATTGTTTCTACATTGGGAACTTTGGTGGCGGCAATAGCTGTAGCAGGTAACGGGGCAGTTGATTTTAATGCACCATGGATTCCGGTGTTGCACGCACAGTTTTTTTTACATGCGGACGGCTTAGCAAAAATTTTAGTATTGTTAACTGCCATTAGTTTCCCGGCCATCATTATTGCGACTTCGCAAAATCAGCCCAAACAAAAAAATATTTTTCTTTCCTTATTACTTTTTACACAAAGCGGGTTGATGGGTGTGTTTTTGTCAGGAGATGCTTTATTGTTTTATTTTTTCTGGGAATTAGCACTGATACCAGTTTATTTTTTAAGTTCTATCTGGGGTGGTGAAAAAAGAATCGCCGTTACCTTTAAATTTTTCATTTATACATTTTTGGGTTCTTTGATGATGCTTGTTGGAATTGTATTTGTTTACATGCATACAAGTGATCAAAGCTTTTTGATAACATCCTTTGCAAAGGCCAACTTAACTGGGGGACAACAAGTCACTGCATTCGCATTATTTTTTATTGCATTTGCTATCAAAATGCCCATCTTCCCTTTACATACTTGGCAGCCAGATGCCTACGAGCAATCGCCAACTGCCTTAACTATGGTTATGAGTGCAGTGATGGTTAAAATGGGTTTGTATGGAATTCTTAGATGGTTGTTGCCTTTGTTTCCAATGGCATTTGTGGCGCATATTAATGTGGTGGTTATTTTATCGGTGATTGGAATATTATATGCTTCCTTTATTGCTATTCGCCAAGATGACATTAAGCGTTTAATTGCCTATTCCTCTATTGCACATATTGGTTTAATGAATGCGGCGATATTCTCACACCATCAAATTGGTATACAAGGGGCAATGATTCAATTATTTTCACATGGCATTAATGTTCTGGGATTATGGATTGTCGCAGATATTATTGAACAACAAACAGGCACGAGATCCATGCAACAAATGGGTGGTCTAGCAAAAAAACAACCCACCCTAGCTATTTTATTGGTTGGTTTTGCATTAGCCAATATCGCACTACCATTAACCAATGCTTTTGTGGGTGAATTTTTAATGTTTAATAGTTTGTTCCAGTATAATGTTTGGGTAGGGGCTGCTGCTGGTGTAAGTATTATATTGGCAGCGATCTATACATTGAATATGGTCCAAAAAGTTGCCTACGGTGAAGTGAGTACACAGATCAATCAAATGCAAACAATCAATAAACCTGCACAAATCGTGTTAATCGTTTTATTGATTATTGTTTTTGTTACAGGGATATTTCCACAGCCTTTATTCGATTTAACAGCCGATAGTTTACAACAAATATTCGTTAAATAAATTAAACATATTAATAATGAATGCAATTATAGTTTCTGCTTTTTTAGGCGTTGTAATGATGTTTGCTTCCTGGAGTATTAAGGGAGAAAATAAGCAAAAAAATATTGCTTTATTTGGTTTGATTTTTTTGATTTTAGCAAATCTGGCGCAATTGAATGGATGGTTTGTAGCGGAAGTGGATACCCATAATATGTTGTCGTTTACAAGATTCGGTTTGTATACCAATACCTTAATTTATTGCCTCACCTTTATTTATATATGGATCAATGGGGAAGAGATTTCAAAAATTGGAAATCATGCGGCTGATTTTTATGCCTTATTCTTTTTTATACTTTGTGGTGCAAGTATTTTAACTTCTTTTAATAATTTACTCATGTTGTTTATTGGGATTGAAATTTTATCCATCCCATTATATATCTTAACTGGCTCAGATAAAAAAAGTTTGTTCAGTAATGAGGCGGCGATTAAATATTTTTTAATGGGCTCTTTTTCAACAGGCATCCTTTTATTAGGCATCACATTTATTTATGGTGCCACTGGTAGCTTTAATTTAATCCCACCAGATCCTAGCATACTCAATGAGCAGTTTATGTTTTCGGCTGGACTCATTTTAATATTTGCTGCAATGAATTTTAAAGTTTCTGCAGCACCATTTCATTTTTGGACGCCAGATGTTTATGATGGAGCTCCAACCGTGTTTACCTCCTTCATGGCAACCATCGCTAAGTCGGCTGGCTTTATCGCATTCATCAATATATACCTTGTTCAATACAAACCTTTTGAGAAAACATGGGGTATTATATTGCCATTGGTTATTATAAGTACTTTGATGGTGGGTAACGTAACTGCCGTATTTCAAAGAAGCGTTAAAAGAATGTTGACTTATTCTAGTATCGCACAAGCAGGTTTTATGTTATTTGCATTGTATGGTACTTCTAGTTTTGCCAACGAAGGCATCCTTTTGTATATTGTCGTTTATTCATTAGCGAGCATCGGCATTTTTGCAGTGTTAATCAAAATGAAAGAAAATAGTTTTGAGGCTTTTCACGGTTTGGCCAAGACACATCCTTTATTAGCCTTTTTGACGACGGTATTTTTATGTTCTTTAGCAGGCATCCCAATTACGGGTGGATTTTTTGCGAAATATTATATGATTAATGCTGTTTTAATAGCGGGTGCAGGAATATGGTTGGTGGTGGTGGCGATGATTTTTGCTAGCATCAGTGTATATTATTATTTCAAATTGATTCAAGCTATGTATTTTGTGCC
Source organism: uncultured Bacteroidota bacterium (assembly GCA_938008665.1). Lineage (GTDB taxonomy): Bacteria > Bacteroidota > Bacteroidia > Chitinophagales > Chitinophagaceae > Sediminibacterium. The sequence continues at coordinate 11,969 of CALLKA010000139.1, read as the reverse complement.
AGGAACCCCTGCGATTGGCGAATTAGACAAATCCTATACTTACAAGTTGGCAGTCATTGCCATTTTGATACTAGTTCTAGGAGTTTTCCCTAATTTACTGTTCAATTATCTCTACTTTTAACCGCTCTTCAAATAGTAAGGGGATCATTGCCAAATTCTGTCCTACCTTTATTGTTCAATAATTAAAATTAGCATGACGCTTCAGGATTCCTTTATTTTAGCTTGGCGCACTGTAAAAAGTAATAAACTTCGCACGGGTATTACAGTGGCCATTATTGCTTTTGGTATTATGGCCTTGATTGGTATTATTACCGCAATATCAGCCATGAATCAAAGCTTGAAGGAAAACTTTTCCTTTATGGGCGCAAATGCATTCAGTATTAGGTATAAGGAAATGAATGCAAGAATCATGGGCGGCGGCGGAAGAAATCAGCAAGAATTTTCAAAAGAGAAGAAAGGTCAAAAAGAAAAAAAATCAAATTTAGACAAGCCTATTCGATTAGAGGAGTCTGTTTATTTTAAGGATAATTATAGTTTTAACAGGGCACAAGTAAGTGTGTATCGTCGTGGGAATGGTAACAATGAACTTCGTTATAAAAATTATAAAACCAATCCGCAGGTTTCTATGTGGGGAGGCGATGAAAATTATTTAGGGGTCAATGGTTACCAATTAAACTTAGGACGCAATTTGAATAATGTGGATTTGCAAAGTGGTCGTAATGTTTGTTTGATTGGAAGTAATGTAGCCACTAAATTATTTCCCAATAATCCTGAAAAAAGTGTCGACAAAGTTATTTTAGTTAGTGGGAAGCCTTATCGTGTTGTTGGTTTATTAAAATCGAAAGGTTCAAGTGCAATGATGCGCCAGGATGATGTAATTGTAACCTCACTAAAAAACATCAGACAATATCAAAATATAAGTTCTTCTTATCAAATAGGGGTGATGGTTAATAATGTAACTGAGTTGGATCCTGCCATTGGGGAATCCATGGAGCAAATGAGAAAGGCGCGTAGATTAATCCCAAGTGAGTCAGATAATTTTGTAATAGATAAGAGTGATAAGTTCGCTGATATATTTATTGGCTTGTTGGCTGGCATAAGTGGTGCTGCAGGTGCGATTGGTTTGATTACTTTAATTGGAGCAGCCATTGGATTAATGAATATTATGTTAGTAGCCGTAAATGAGCGTACCAGAGAAGTAGGATTAATTAAAGCTATTGGCGGAAAAAGGAAGGATGTACGTCGTCAATTTTTATTTGAAAGTATTTTGATCAGTATTTTAGGTGCCATTTTTGGAATTATTTTAGGGGTACTGGTCGGAAATATATTTAGTATTGTTTTGAAAACCGGCTTCATTGTTCCTTGGTTATGGGTGGGCATTGGAATTGCTATTTGTTCCTTGGTTGGACTGGTAGCAGGAATTTATCCAGCAATGAAAGCAGCAGCACTGAATCCGATTGATGCACTTCGATATGAGTAGCTTTTTTAGTAAAGCATTCCATTAATTTATCGCTACAAAATAGACTTGTCCTGAAATGCTACAAACGCATTTCTTAGCCAAGCTATTTTTTCGCTTTATACTATTTAGATTCAATAAAAGCAGTTGCATAAAAAAGCCCCGCCCGATTTATCGGGCGGGGCTTTTTCGTATTTGAAAAGCAGTTCCTTTATTTAGGATCTAATGCTTTCTTAATTCTGTCTTGTAAATCAGCGTAGTGGCTTGAAGTAGCTGCATCACTTGAAGTAGCTGCTCTTAAAGAAGCGGCTAATTTCTTTAATTGTGATTTAGCTTCAGAATATACATCTGAATTTTCAACATCCACTGGTGCGCCAATTCTAAATCCTCCAGCTGAAGCTGCGGCAGGGCTAGCACTTGGATTAATTAAGTCATTTAATTGACTCACATAAGTTTTTTGTAAGTTACGACGGAATACATCCGTTGCTTTTTGTGTCGCTAATTCGCTAAACAATCCTTTCCTTACATCATCCATCATTTCTGTTAATCCATAGCTTGCATTGTTGAAACGAGTGCTACTTGTTGTTAATCTTAATAAGCGACCTTTGTCAAGTAAGCTTTTTAATACACTTATTTGAATTCCTTGTACACGCTCATTGGCAACAGGGTTTGAAATTTTATTCAAAATTGTATTATCCAATAACCATTTTGGTGTTGCGAATAATTGATTTTGTAAAAATGTCATTGCACTTTTTTGAATTGCTACAGGTGTAGGTGTATAAACATCACCCGCTTCTTCAACACTCTTAATGTTCTCATAAACACCACCAATATTTTTAGCAACATGGTTCATGTATCTGTTGAATTGACCAGCCAGTTGCACATAAATATCTTTTAGGTTTTCATATTTATCAGCTTCTTCTTTTGTCCACTCTGGTAATTTAACAAGGATGCGTTTTAAGTTTTTGATACCATACTCGCTTGCTAAAACTGCATTGTCACCTAAGTCCTCCGTTTGCGCACGTGGATCAGCACCAAAACCTTCACCCCCAAACCAAACTCTTGGATTGTTTTTTAAATTCGCAATAATCCATTTATTATTTTCTTTTTTATCTTCATTCACATCAGATTGGCCTGTGTATGTATAGCCCCACTGGATCGCCCATTTATCATAATCACCAATACGTGGGAATAAACCAGTTTGATTTATATTGTCTTCAGGTTGTGCAACATAGTTAAAACGTGCATAGTCCATAATAGATGCAGTGTGTCCATTTGCTTCCACCCATTTTTTATCTCTTAATTTTTCAACAGGTGTTTTACTACTGCTTCCCATATTATGTCTCAAGCCTAAAGTGTGTCCAACTTCGTGCGAGGATACAAAGCGAATCAGTTGCCCCATTAACTCATCATCAAATTTCATTTTACGTGCATTGCTATCCACTGCAGCAGTTTGTATCATAAACCAATCATGCACTAAGTTCATCACATTGTGGTACCATCCAATATGACTTTCTAAAATTTCACCACTTCTTGGATCATGTACTTGCGGACCATAGGCATTTTCAATATCTGATGCGAAATAACGAATCACCGAATAACGAGCATCTTCTAAACTCATGGTGCTATCATTCGGCCACTCTTTTCCACTGATTGCATTTTTCCAACCTGCTTTTTCAAAAGCAACATTCCAATCATTCACCCCTGCAATTAAATAAGGAACCCATTTTTTTGGTGTCGCTGGATCGATATAATAAACAATTGGTTTTGCCGGCTCAACCAACATGCCTTTTTTATAATTCTCCATATCTGCAGGCTTTGGCTCTAATCTGTAACGCACAGCGAAGGTTTGGCTTTCTACCTTGTGTTGGTCATCTGAATATTCCACGAAATTATCTGCGAAATAACCCACCCTAGGATCAAATAAACGGCGGTTCATTGGAACCTCAGGTAATAATAATACCGAGGTATTTAATTCAAAAGTAACTGCTCCAGCATTGCTTACAGCTGGAATGCTGCTACCACCGCCCAATGGACTTCCTAATCCACCACCAGCGGACGCAGAATAGGTTTTAACGGTCCTAATTTCAATATTCTTAGGGTAGGATTTGATGCTTTGTATATAAGAGCGGTCTGGTGCCAAAGCAGTTAGGTTAAAAGATCGCTTCTCACTGCTACTCAAGCTCACCGCTTGGTTGTCCCCTTTAAAAAAGTCGGTTACATCAATGATGGAGCTATTTGAATCCTTTCCGATTGCTTTTATATCAAAAGAAGCCACAATCGGGTCTAAATAGGAGTTTTTCACTGCTTTTGCGATGGTTTGAGTGGAGTCGGCCTTACTAATTAAACTTACCACACGCATAAATATGCGTTGATTGGGTCCTTTTTCGAATAAAATGCTTTGTTGATTCACTTCCTCACCACCATATTTACTTGCACCACCTGGAACCTTAACAAAACGAGTTACTGCCAAAAGTTCCCTTCCTATTAATTGGTCTGGAATGTCAAAATAATACTTGTCATCTAAAAAATGAACGGTAAAAACCCCTTTTTGGCTAACCGCTTTTTTAGTGATGACTTCCCCATACGCTTTAGGTCCTGTTTTTACAGGTGGGATATCCTTTTTTACGCCACTTGTATCAGGGCGTTGGCCGGGCATTTGATCGGGTCTAGGACCGCCTGGACGTTGACTTTGAACCTGATTTTGCATGATCACAAAAAGGCCAAATACGAACATGATTTTTTTCATATTAAACATTATTAGTTAATAAAACAGAGGAGTAAATATACAAGTTTAGGAACTACGAAGGTTTTTTGTAAAACTTTATAATAAAAAAATACTTGGAAATTTGTTTGGACCAATAAATTAACTATTTTGTAAGCCCTTAATAACTATTAATTTACATTTTTGAGAGAAAATGGGGTCCGTAATTATCAAGGGTAATTAAAAAAATAATTTTAAACTAAAATCAATTGAATCATGGCTGATCTTTCAAAATCAACTGCAACAGCTAAGAGCGCTGCACAGCCTCAAGAAGGCGGAAACTTGATTGCTACATTAGCACCCATCGCGTGTATCGTAGCAGGTTATGTTATTTGGCGTTTTGTGCTAGGTAACGCTAGTAATTTCACAACTCCAGATCCAAGTGGTGGATTTTGGCCTTCGCACAAAGGACCAAAAGGAACATTTACTAAAATGTATGAGGGTGGTATTGTGGTTCCTATTTTAATTGGTAGTTTATTAATCGTTTTAACTTTTGTTATTGAAAGATTAATGACAATCAAAAAAGCAGCTGGAAAGGGAAACATTGCACAATTTGTTCGTAAAGTACAATTTCATTTAGCGAATAAAGAAGTGGATAAAGCTTTAGCTGAGTGTGATAAGCAACAAGGATCTGTAGGTAATGTAATGAAATCAGGTTTGAAAAAATACAAAGAAATGATTTCAAATACAGAATTAGATACAGACCAAAAAGTATTGAATATTCAAAAAGAAATCGAAGAAGCTACTGCATTGGAATTGCCAATGTTGGAGAAGAATTTAGTTTTCTTGTCTACTATTGCTTCTGTTGCAACCTTATTAGGTTTGTTCGGAACGGTATTAGGTATGATTCGTTCTTTCTCTAAATTAGGTGAAGAAGGTGGTGGTGAAGCAGCACGTGAATTATCGCAAGGTATTTCTGAGGCATTGTACAATACTGCATTAGGTATTGGTACATCTGCTGTTGCAATCATTATGTATAATGTGTTCACAACAAGAATTGACGGTATCACTTATGGTATCGATGAGTCTGGTTTCACATTAACACAAAGCTTCGCAGCAAACTACAAATAGTAGAAAACAACGTAATTTAATTTAGGTGTTCGCACCTAATAATTTTTAAAAGACTATACAATGGGTAGAGCCAAATTACCTCGTAAGAGTACCAATATCGACATGACAGCCATGTGCGATGTGGCTTTCCTTTTATTGTCTTTCTTCATCTTAACGACAAAGTTTAAGCCAGCAGAAGCAATTGCGGTAACCACACCAAGTTCGGTTGCATCAAAAATTGCACCAAGCAAGGACTTTGTTTTGATAACGATTGATAAAGATGGTAAAGTATTTCTGACGATTGATGATGAGCAAAAAAGAGAAGTTGTAGCGAATGCATTAAATACAACACGCAATTTAGGAATCAATGTTCCTGCATTTAAAAAAGCAGGTTTCATTGGAGCTTCATTTAGCGGCTTAAATTCTTTTTTATCCATTCCCGAAGAAAACAGAAAAGGAGACCAATTACCTGGTATACCATGTAAGGATAGTACAAATAATGAGTTGATTACTTGGATGCAAGTAGTGAAGGAAGCCTATGCGGGCGCAAAAATGGACCTTTTGTTAAAAGGGGACAATGTGTCTAAATATCCTTCATTCAAAAATGTAATTGTTGCATTTAAGAAAAACGATTTATTGAAATTCCAAATGGTAACCAATCCTGAAAATGCCCCTGTTGGATCTGAACTTTATAAAAAGTCAATCAGCGGTGACGAACAGGATAATTAAATTTTATAACTAATAAAAAGTTACTGATATGGCAGAATTAGATACCTCGGGTGGTGGCCATAAAAAAGGACCAGGAGTCAAAAAAGGAAAAAAACTATCAACGCGTGTGGATTTAACACCGATGGTGGATTTAGGATTTTTGTTGATTACTTTTTTTATTTTCACTACTACAATGAGTCAGCCAACAGCATTTAAACTGTTTTTGCCTGATGATAAAGTAATTCCAGAGGACCAAAACAAAGCGAAGGAATCAGGCGTACTTACTATTATGATGGGCGCGGATAATCATATTTATTATTATGAAGGGCAATTAAAAGCAGATGGTTCAAATTTTTTGTCTGCTTCATATAATGGAGAAAATTCAATTCGTGAAATTATATTAAAAAAGAAGGCGGATGTAAGAAGCCGTTCTAGAGACGCTGAAAATCCAGAAAAAGATTTCGTAGTAGTTATCAAACCTAGTGCCGACTGCAATTATCAAAATGTAGTGGATATTTTGGATGAGATGGCTATTAATGTAGTAAAAAAATATGCATTAGTAGATATTTCAGAAGGTGAGGCGCAACTAGTTTCTATTTCTGATAAGAGTTCACAATCTCCTACAAGCAATTAAAAGCATTAAAAATGGATATAAATAAAATATTAACCGCCGATTTTCTAGACCTGGTTTTTGAAGGCAGAAATAAGGATTATGGTGCTTACGAACTTCGCAAAACATACAATCAACGTATCAAGTCTGGAATGATTGGTATGTTGGCGCTTACTTTGCTACTTTCTGTAGGTGCGATACTTTCTAACTCTGTCAAGAAAAAACAAGCAGAAGTTGTTGCAGTGGATCTTTCATTAGAAAATGTTCAGGATGAGAAAAAACCTGAACCGCCACCGCCACCTCCGCCTAAGCAAGAACCTCCTAAAGTGGAAGTCACTAAATTCACGCCACCTAAGATTGTAAAAGACGAGGAAGTGAAGGAAGAAGATGAAATTAAGGAAGTAGAGAAACTTGAGGATACTAAAATTGGTACATTTAACCAAGAGGGAACGAAGGATGAAGGTGTGGTTGCTCCAGTTGAAAGCACTGCTATCGTGGAAGCACCAAAGGAAGATGATGAAAATAAAATTTTCACCGTAGTACAAATACCTGCTGAATTCCCAGGTGGACAACAAGGTTGGATTCGATATTTGGAAAGAACCTTAAATAGGGATTTGCCAGTTGAAAATGGCGCCCCTACTGGAAAATATAGTGTGGTGGTATCTTTTATCGTATCAAAAGACGGTTCAATTTCTGAAGTAAAAGCAGAGAATGATCCAGGATATGGTACAAAAGATGAAGCCGTTCGTGTTATCCAAAGAGGTCCAAAATGGAAGCCAGCTGTTCAAAATGGTCGTAATGTAATTTACCGCCATCGTCAAGCCATTGTTTTCATGGTTTCAGAAGACTAATTCAAACGAATAAAAAATATAAAATCCTTCTCGAATTATCGGGAAGGATTTTTTTTGCCTTGTAATTAATTAAGCGAAGCTGCCATTATTTGAGGGTGAAATAAACGCCAAAAAGCTACCTTTGCATATGCGCGAAAATATAAGTAACTGGAATGATACAATTGTAGCCCTGGCTACTGCGCCCGGCATTGGCGCTATTGCAGTAATTAGATTAAGTGGCGCGCGCGCAATTGACATTGTTAATGGTGTTTTTCCAAAGAAAAATTTACTGTTACAAAAAACACATACCGTTCATTTTGGTAAAATTCAATTTGATAATATCGTGATTGATGAAGTTGTGGTCACATTATATCTTGCACCAAAATCATATACTGGCGAAGAGGTGGTTGAAATTTCCTGTCATGGTTCTCCTTTTATTCAGGATAGTTTATTGCAATTAATGATACAGGAGGGAGCACGACTTGCAAAACCCGGTGAATTTACACAGCGGGCTTTTTTAAATGCAAAATTGGATTTAACACAAGCAGAAGCGGTGGCTGATTTAATCGCAAGCAATACAGAAGCATCCCGCCAAGCAGCTTTATATAATTTGAAAGGAGGGTTCTCAGATGATTTAAAACTGATGCGTGAAAAACTAATTAAATTTTCTGCTTTGATTGAATTAGAACTTGATTTTTCACAGGAAGATGTTGCATTTGCAAATAAAAAGGAGTTGGAAGTTTTAGTGCAACAATTGCAATTGAAAACAAGTATTCTATTGGAATCCTTTAAATTAGGTAACGTAATAAAGAACGGGGTGCAAGTAGCCATTGTGGGAAAACCCAATGCAGGAAAATCTACTTTGTTAAACACCTTATTGAATGAGCAAAGAGCCTTAGTAAGTGAAATTCCAGGAACTACAAGAGATACCGTGGAAGAGCTATTAAATATTGATGGTGTATTGTATAAGTTAATTGATACTGCTGGTATCAGGCAGCAAACTGGGGATGTGATTGAACAAATGGGTATAGATAAGAGTAAGGAAAAAATTATTCAAGCAGATATTGTGATTGCATTGTTTGATGTGAATACTACCAGTTCCGAACAAATTCATACATGGGAAAAGGAGATTGGCTTAGATAAAATTATTTTGGTGGGGAATAAAATGGATTTGACTACTGCTGACATTGAAACCAATTTTAATAATTTTAAAAGTATTGTTTTCATTTCTGCAAAAGATAAATACAATATTGTTGCATTAAAACATGCCATCACGCAAAAAGTGGTAGGAGATCGATTAAAAAAAGAAGGTACCATTGTTACCAATGCGAGACACGTTAGTTCCTTAAAAAAATTATTACTTGCATTGAATGATATTGAAACTGGTTTATTACAAAATGTTACTGGCGATTTACTCGCATTAGATATTCGACAAGCACTACATTATTTAGGCACTATTACAGGTGAAATCACCAGCGAAGATCAATTAGATTTTATTTTCTCCAAATTCTGTATCGGCAAATAGTAAGTTGTCGAATCTCCAATTTTTTAAATTTATAGACGAATAAAATTTATTGGAGGAATGACTTATGTCATCTAAATGGTTGATGTAACTCATATTTTACTTTCATTTTAGCGAATAGTTTTGTGTTCAAATTAAGACCAGTCATGGTCATTATTTAATCAAAATATTAGCTATGAAATTACATAAATCACTTTTTCTTGTATTACTGTCTATACTCACTGTCATCCCATTTATTAGCCATAGTCAATTAAAAGTTGGTTCATCCAACGGTTCAATAAAGATTGACGGCACCTCAACCATGCATGATTGGACCATGAATTCAGAGCAAGGTAAAGCGGAAGCCATTATGACCCTAACAAATGAAAAATTAGTTGGAGTAGCGTCTTTATCGTTTTCAGCTGGTGCTGAAACATTGAAAAGTACCAAAGGGGTATTGATGGATAAAATAGCATATAAATCATTAAAAGTTACCAGTTTTCCAACAATAAGTTTTGTACTCACTTCGGCTACGGTAACACCAGTGGATGCAACTACCTATCAGTTTAAAGGAATGGGGCAAATGATGGTTTCGGGAAAAAAAAGAACAACAGATCTAATAGCTACAATTAAATATAACCCTTCAGAAAAAAGTTTTACAAGTTATGGGGTTAAATCTATTAAAATGTCAGACTATGATATCGAAGCACCTTCTTTTGCATTTGGAACAATAAAAACAGGTGATGAAATTCAAATACATTTTTCAATAAAATTAAAATAGGGCACAATTATTTCATAATTTAAAATAAGAACATATGAGAACAATTATTAAACAAACAGCAGGGTATTTATTATTGGCAGCGATTATGTTACCATTAATTTCAAATGCGCAAACCAAAACCGAAGATGAAACTTTTGGTTATGGTAACCCAACCTTTTGGCGACCATATAGTCAAAACGGAATTGGTGTATTTGAAACTACAAAAGCGGACACCTCCGTTAAATACACTGGTAAAAAAATTCGTTTTGGTGCAGGATTTACACAACAATATCAAAGTATCCAACATGAAAATACTTTATCAACAATCAAAACTGCGAATACAGGTAGGTTATTTAAATTGCAACCTGGTTTGATGACAGCACAAGCAAACTTGTTTATTGATGCACAATTAGCTGATGGTATTACTTTGAATGTTACTAATTACATGTCAGCGCGTCACCACAACGAGTTTTGGGTTAAAGGAGGCTACTTACAAATAGACAAATTGCCATTCAAGGGCGAGTTTTGGGATAATTTGATGAAATATGCAACCATTAAAGCTGGTCATTTTGAAGTAAACTATGGCGATGCTCATTTTCGTCGTCCTGATGGAGGAAATACTTTACAGTCTCCATTTATGGAAGGGAATATCATGGATGCTTTTGCTACAGAAGTAGGGGGTGAAATTTACTTACAAAATAATGGTTTATTTGGAATGTTAGGTTTTACCAATGGTATGATTAAGGGCCATGTTGATTCAACTTTCGTAACTATACAAGATGCAAATGTGAAAAGAAATCCTTCTTTGATTTTAAAAGGTGGAATTGACAAACAAATTAATGAAGATGTGCGTTTACGTTTTTCAGCTAGTATGTATACAAACAGTAGCAATGCAGGAAGTGGTTTAACATTGTATAGTGGTGATCGTACTGGTTCAAATTACCAAAATGTAATGGAAGTTGGACAAGACGCCGCAGGCGTTGCCAAAGCATATACTGCCATGATGAGCTCTGGAAGATACAATCCAGGGTTTAGCAAAAAAATTACAGCAGTTATGTTTAACGGATTTGCTAAAGTGCGTGGTTTTGAAACATTTTTGACATATGAAACAGCAAAAGGTCGTAGTAAAACTGAGACAACAGAAAGAACTGCTAACCAATTTGCATTAGAAGGTTTGTATCGTTTTGGTGCCAATGAAAAATTTTATATTGGAGCAAAATACAATACAGTTAGTAATAAGCCAAGTGCAGCATATACAAATGATATAACAGTTAACCGAACAGTGATTGGTGGTGGTTATTTCATAACAAAGAATGTTTTGATGAAAGCGGAATATGTAAATCAAGAGTACAAAGATTTCTTATCTACAGATTATCGTGCAGGGGGTAAGTTCAAAGGCTTTGTCATTGAAGCAGTAGTAGGATTTTAATTCCTAGATCAAAAAGAGCTCCTACAGAAAAATGTAGGAGCTCTTTTTATTTCAAAATATTTAGATTAACATTTTAAATTTTGATGATGATTATACTTTCATTATTCAATATATGGTTAACAACCATTAGTACTTCTTTTTTTTTATTTAACAATGAACCAATAGCAATTAATAATAGCTCGGTTATAAAATGGAATATAGAAAAAACAAGTACTTTAAAAATTTTAGGAAGTTCCAATGTGCATGATTTTAAATGCGATGTTATTGGGTATGCCTCCTCTGATACCATTATCTTTAATGAGTTTATTAATAATGTTAAGCATATACCATTAAAGGGTGCAATTAAAATCGATATCAATACTATTGACTGTCATAATTTCATTATTACCCGTAATTTTAGAAACACTTTAAAATCAAAAGAATTTCCATTTTTAGTTGTCAAATTTTTATCACTTGATCATTTACCTAATTTTGCTTCAAATAAGGATCATATACAAGGTGTCGTAGAAATTGAACTGGGAGGGGTAGCAAAAAAATTTGAAATATTATATAAGATTCAAAAAAATGGAAAGTTTCTCATCCTTAATGGGCAACGAAATTTTATCTTTTCTGATTTTGAACTGCAAGCCCCCACTATATTGGGAGGACTGGTGAGAATTTACAATAATTTCAATGTTGAATTTAATTTGAACTTAATCCAAAATATTTAATTCAATGAAGTGAAGCGCCTACTCTTTCATCATATGAAATCATCTGGTAATCAATTAGACATAATATAAAAATCGTACATCCTTAAATCATAAAATTTAAAATTATATAACAGATCGGAAGAGCACACGTCTGAACTCCAGTCACCTTGTA
>CALLKA010000138.1 GCA_938008665.1 uncultured Bacteroidota bacterium | reverse complement strand
CGGGGTGGCCGGTTCGAGCCCGGTCTTTCGCTCCAAAAATCCCGTTCTTCGGAGGGGGATTTTTTTTTAAGTCTTTAAATAGACGCCCTGGTGGTGGAACTGGTAGACACGCAGGACTTAGACACTGTTCTTTGGTAGAACAAGAATTTGAGTGCACTTCGAGAAATTGAAGATGTAGAACTCCGTAAATTCGGCGAACCCTTTTAAATGGGAATACCGAGCGAAGCCCGAAAGGGAACGTGTAGAGACTAGACACGGAGCACCTAAATCGAAAGATACGGTGAAGGCATAGTCCAGACTACAAACCGGAGTAGGGTGGTGAAAACCATAGTAGTAAGAAAATCCTGTGGGCCGCAACGCCCGTGCGGGTTCGATTCCCGCCTGGGGCACAATCCCTTCCAATTTTATTGGAAGGGATTTTTTTTGTCTAATTTACATTCATGAAAACCAAAATATCTAGGGAGAGAATAATTGAGGTTTGCTCAAGTAGTATATCAATGGCAAATGCGGCTGTAACTTTAAGTATTCATTTTAATACACTTAAAAGATTAGCAATATTATATAATTGCTATACGCCTAATCAAGGTTTAAAAGGGGGGAATAAGAATGCGCCATTAAAGATTCAATTGCAAGAAATTTTAAAAGGGTTTCATCCACATTTTCAAACATATAAGTTGAAAAATAGACTTCTCAAGGAAGGGTTAATTAAAAATATATGCGCTATTTGTGATTTAAGTACTTGGAATAATAAGCAAATAAATTTAGAGCTAGATCACATAGATGGAAATAGAGCCAACCATGTATTTAATAATTTAAGATTATTGTGTCCAAATTGTCATTCGCAAACAGATACCTATAGATCAAAGAATAGAAAGAGTTTGTAATCTTGGGAGGGATTTTTTTTGCTATCTTGTGTGCGTCGGAATTTATAATAATTTATGAGTCAGGAGAATTTAACCAAAAGCTTTTTAGCACTAATTGAAATCATGGATACGCTTCGTGAAAAGTGCCCATGGGATAAAAAACAAACCATACATAGTTTACGCAGCAATACCATTGAGGAACTATATGAATTGGTAGATGCAATTGTTGAAGAGGATTGGGATGGCATAAAGGAGGAGTTGGGAGATATTTTATTACATGTATTGTTTTATGCCAAGATAGGAACAGAGCAAGGTCAATTTACTTTGCAAGATTCTATAGAAGCAATTTCAAAAAAATTAATTCATCGTCACCCACATATTTATGGTGATGTTAAAGTGGAAAATGACGACGATGTAAAAAGGAATTGGGAACAATTAAAATTACAAGAAGGTAAAGGGGATAAGACAATATTAAGTGGGGTGCCCAATAGTTTACCTGCGATGGTAAAAGCTTTAAGAATACAGGAAAAAGTAAAGCATGTAGGATTTGAATGGGAAAATAAAGAACAGGTTTGGGAAAAGGTTGAAGAAGAGATTGCAGAGATGAAATTGGAAATTGAGGCAAACAATCAGCTAAAAATGGAGCAAGAATTTGGCGATGTATTGTTTAGTATGATTAATTATGCGCGTTTTTTAAACATTGATCCTGAAACTGCACTTGAGAAAACAAATAAGAAATTTAAACATCGTTTTGAGCTCATGGAAAAATACGCCAAAGACAATGGATTGGATTTAGCGAAAATGTCCTTGGTTGAAAAAGATAATATTTGGAAACAAATGAAAGAGAAGGAAGTACAATAATCAATGCGCTATTCGCGGTAATGCTTTAATTGATATAAGTTGTTATATATACGAAAGGGGCCCCGATAAATCGGGGCCCCTTTCGTATATTAAGCCTTTATTTGAAATTATTTATTTAGTCATTCAAGTTTAACACAAACGCATAGTTTCCAAAATAGCCAGGATAAATTCCTGAAAGTTTGATACTCGCACTTGATATTTTTTTCAAAGCTTCATAAAATTCTTCAACATTATTGACCGTTTTGTCATTCACCTGTGTAATAACGAATCCTTTTTCAACCCTGCTTTTACCAAGTATACCATTACCTAATTCTTTCACGACAACTCCGCCAGATAAGTCATTTTTTTCAGCAGTTGTTTTGTCCACGGTTTCTAGTTTACCACCTAGCTTTTCTGCAGCTTTGCTACTTGAAGCCAAGTTAATGTCATCTCCAATTTTTGCTTTAAGGGTGGCATTGAAAGTCATTTCCTTCCCATCTCTTTTAATTTGCACACTTATTTTATCTGAAGGTTTATACCTCGCAATTTGTTCTTGTAGTTCAGGAGATGATTTAATGGCAACACCATTTAGCTTGGTGATGATATCACCTTTTTTCATGCCTGCTGCTTTTGCAGCACCACCATCAACAACATCAGTTACGAGTACGCCTTGTATTTCATTGGTTTTAATACGGTATTCTTCATCTATCTTTTTGATTTCTGATTCAGGTAAATCATCCTTAGGGTAGGAGATGCCTAAATAAGCGCGTTGTACGGTTCCAAATTTCACAATATCCGTAACTACTTTTTTAACAATATTCACCGGTATTGCGTATGAATAACCTGCATAGGATCCTGTAGGAGATGCAATTGCTGAATTTATTCCAACCAGCTCACCACTTGTATTTACTAAGGCACCGCCACTATTACCTTGGTTCACTGCTGCATCCGTTTGTAAAAAAGTTTCAACTGGTCGATCACTTTGACGTGCATTAATATTAATATTTCTATTTTTTGCGCTTATAATTCCTGCAGTAATTGTAACATCTAAATTTAAAGGATAACCAATGGCAAGTACCCATTGTCCTAATTTAATTTCATCACTGTTACCATATACGATATAAGGTAAACCTGCTGCTTCAATTTTAATGACTGCTAAATCACTACTAGGGTCAGTACCAATCACTTTTGCTTTGTATGATTTTTTATTGGTCAATGTTACATTTATTTCATCTGCACCATTCACCACGTGGTTGTTGGTTACAATATATCCATCCGCAGTAATTAATACACCACTTCCACTTGCTCTTTGTTCAGGCATTACTCTTGGGCCACCAAAAAAGTCACCAAACATATCATCGTCACCAAAAAAGTCTGAAAAAGGATTTCTTTGTCTTTGTTGATTGGCATCAACACGTTTCGCGTTTGTCTTAGTTTTGATATGCACCACTGCAGGTGAGGCCGAACTAGCAGCTGGTGTAAAATCGACCGTGGAAGCGGGTGCATTCCCGTTAAAAAAACTAGCATAATTGGTAGGCAATTGGTTATTGCTATCAAAAGAGGAGCTTGGTTTTATCCATTTGGAATACCCCCAAATACTTACGAAAGTAGTTGCAAAGCTAATACCGATAATTGCCAAAATGTTTTTAAAATTCAAGTTCGTCATGTCATTATTTTTTTAATCTATTATATCAAATTGTATACCAATTCAGGTACAAAATTAATGAAGCAGAAATTATGTCACACATTCAAATATAAGCTTTAACAAAATATTTACGAAATTGTTCGTGAATAAATGGACGTGTAACAATACAAGTTACTGCAATTTGGATTCTGTTTGTTTACAAGCCGGTTAAAAAGCTAAGGGTATCCACGCCATCCGCATATTGTTGTAAGCTAGGTTTTTGAAGGCTTCCAAAGGACAAGCCCCCTTTTCCAACGATACATTGAATTTCCGCTGGATTAATTATCGGAGCTTTGCCAGGAGTATAAAATTGGTAATGGATTTGTGCGATAGCTGCAAAAGGGGATGGGTTTTCGCTTAACAAAATGGCATTGGTGTCCATGTAAAATTGACGGGTCATCATTAAAAGTGCCAATTGATAGTCATAATTATGGCGGTATTTATGCTCATCAATAATATAATTATACTTTTTCAAGGCATTTAATAATGGGATAAAGTCATAGCCTTCTGGAACCCAAACCTGCGTTACATTGCGACAGCCTCTTCCAAAATAAAGCATCATATCATCGGACAATAAATCTAGATCGGCTTCGCTTTCCCCGCCATCTAATATCGCAATAGAGGTCTTGTTCGATCTTATAATATTCGGATATTTCCCAAAATATTGTTCAAAATACCTACTAGTATTATTGCTTCCTGTAGCTATATACGCATCGCAATCTTTTAAATGGCTTTGCACAATTATATGATCTTTCCATTGGGGTTCAATTTCGATTAAAGTATGGATGATATATTCCATTCCAATGGTGTCCTTGGAAGATAGTTTAACCACAGCTGTATGCCCTGCAATGAGGGTGCTTAATAAATCATGGAATCCAACCAGGGGTATGTTTCCAGCCATAACAATGCCCACTTTTTTATGGGTCATCTTATCTGCGATTTGCGGATAAGCGGCGGTCCAATCCATTAAGGCTTCTTTTGTTAAAAATTGCTGGGCAATTTGAGTAATGGACTTTTCAATAAAGTCAGGCAAAAACCAAGAATTTTGATTGTAGGCGCTCGCTTTGGCTTGAATTAATGCTTCATTATTAACGTCCAATAATCTATCTTTTAGTAAAAAAAAACTATTTAATCTTGTTTGTAAATTCATGCTTGTATTGTATCTTTATGGCAACAAAAGTACATCACTAATTTTTAAAAAAATTTTATGGCAATCAAAATAACCGACGAATGTATCAACTGTGGCGCTTGTGAACCAGAATGTCCAAATAACGCAATCTATGAAGGTGGAGTAGAATGGGCTATGGCCGATGGTACTTCTCTAAAAGGTGCTTACACTTTAATGGATGGTACTTCAGTGGATGCAGGAGCAAGAATAGCACCTGTTGCCATGGATACATACTATATCACACATAACAAATGTACAGAATGTCAAGGTTTTCATGAGGAACCTCAATGTGCTGCCGTTTGTCCAGTTGACTGTTGTGTAC
>CALLKA010000137.1 GCA_938008665.1 uncultured Bacteroidota bacterium | reverse complement strand
CTAAAAATAATAATACATAATAAATCAAGTGATTTAAAAAACTAACTTTTATTAGGTTTATTTTTATCACTTTTGCTTTTAATGACGCAAACCTTCACCCAACTTTTATTAAAATGGAATATCGCTTCCAATCATCGACCCATGCCATGGAAAGGGGAAAAGGATCCCTATAAAATTTGGTTGAGTGAAATTATACTGCAACAAACCAGGGTGGAGCAAGGCTGGGCCTATTATGAAAAATTTGTTGCTTCTTATCCAACGGTGCATGATTTGGCCAATGCCAAAGATGAGAAGATTTTAAAATTATGGGAGGGTTTGGGCTACTATAATCGCTGTAAAAATTTAATTTTTACAGCCCGCTATATCAGTAAAAAATTAAAAGGGGTGTTTCCTAATAATTACGAATCACTATTAAGTTTAAAAGGAGTAGGTCCTTATACAGCTTCCGCTATCGCTTCCTTTGCCTATAATTTACCCTACGCGGTAGTAGATGGAAATGTGTTTCGGGTGTTGGCGCGATTTTATGGAATAGACACACCAACGGATACACAAGAAGGTATTGATTTGTTTAATAAAATTGCGGATGAAAATTTGTCAAAAAAACAAGCAGGCATTTATAATCAAGCCTTGATGGATTTTGGAGCCACTGTTTGCAAACCAAGTACGCCCAATTGTGCTGATTGCATCATGAAAAAAAAATGTGTTGCTTTTTTAAATAATCAAGTAAATCAATTACCCATCAAGGTAAAAAGTATCACAAGAAAAAAAAGATATTTTGATTTTTTCTGTTTTTATAGCAATGGCAAATGGTTGGTGCAAAAACGATTGGAAGGGGATATATGGGGTGGCTTATATCAATTTTATTTAAATGAAAGTAAAAGTTTTGTACCTGTAACTGTTGGCTATTTGAATGAAGTTTTAGCGCAACAGCTGGGCATTAGTCCCAAGACAAGTCGTGTCCATTTAAATCAGACAAAACAGGGGACTCCATCCGTTTCTCCGATTTACAACCAAGCGTTAACCCATCAGCTTTTACAGGCGCGTTTCATACTTGTCAAATTTGACAGTATACCAACTGTTTTTTCTAAGGCATTGTGGGTCAATCAAAAGCAACTTAAACAGTTACCCTTTCCAAAAATAATTAACCAATTTTTAGGGCAGGACTTTATAAATTGGTGTAAAACTTAAAAAATTGGTAACTTTCCAAAAATTAAAACACTCAAAACTTGGAAGCGCATTCGGGTACCCCCCTTTATTTGACCGTTTCTTTTATAGCTTCACTCCAACAGGATACGGGATTCATCTTTTTAATCAGTTTTTTACTTTTCCTTTCATTTGTCATTGCTGGATCTGAAGTCGCCTTTTTTTCTTTATCCTATAAGGACATCCAAGTATTAAAAACAAAACGACATATTCCTTTACAACGAATTGTAAAACTTTTAGAAGATCCTAAAAAGCTATTAACATCTATGTTGATTGCGAATAGTTTTATTAATATTTGTATCATTTTAATCGCTAATATATTAATTGACGACTTATTTGTCTTTGATCAAATAACCATTCCTGGATTTGAGTTTATCATTAAAATAGTTGCGGTGACTTTATTGTTATTATTTTTTGGTGAGATTTTACCAAAAGTGATGGCTACTCAAAACAATGTTCGATTTGCACAGGATTTTGGATTTATCATACAAGCAGTTTATTTTATTTTTTCTGGACTCAGTGGACTCATGGTTAAGTATACCAACCTGATGGAAAAAAAACTAGCACAAAAAGGAACTGGGGCATCCTATAGCATGGAGGAGTTGGATCATGCTATTGAATTAACCAGCTCAGCACATCACAAAGAAAATGAAAAAAATATTTTAAAGGGAATTGTGAAATTTGGCAACATTACTGTGAAACAAATCATGAAAACGAGGTTAGACGTGCATGGTATAGAGGAAGAGGTTGATTTTACCACTTTATTAAAAAACATTAATGAATTTAGTTATAGCCGTTTCCCCATATTTAAGGACGACTTAGATACGATTGTGGGCATGATTCATACCAAAGATATTATCCCGCATTTAAAAGAGTCTGATGAATTTAAATGGCAAACCTTGATACGGCCTGCATATTTCGTGCATGAACAAAAAATGATTGAGGATTTATTGCAAGAATTTCAATCTAAACGCGTCCATTTTGGAATTGTAGTGGACGAATTTGGTGGCACCAGCGGTATCATTACATTGGAAGATATTTTAGAAGAAATTGTCGGTGAAATAAAGGATGAATTTGATGAAGAGGAAACGACCGTTAAAAAGATTGACGAGTATCATTATGTTATTGAAGGTAAAACAGCGATTACTGATTTGTGTAATTTCATTGACATTCCATCTACTTCTTTTGATACTGTCAAAGGAGAAAGTGATACTATGGCGGGCTTGTTTTTAGAACTGGCAGGTGAATTTCCAGCGTTACAGCAAGTTGTTAAATTCCAGCAGTATAGTTTTACGGTTTTAGAAATACAAAAAAATAGAATTCATAAAATACAAATGATCATTACACCAGTTATTTCTTCTAATATAGATCATGCGTAATATTTTTATTTTTATATCTTTAGTTTGCGTTTTGTTAGTAATTGCTTGCAATAGCCCATTCCTTCCTAAGGAAAAGGGGTATGCAAATTTTCAATTTCCTGAGAAAAAGTATCAATCTTTTTACACGCCTAATATTCCTTATACCTTTGAATATCCTACCTATGCATTTATAGATAATCAAATAAATTATTTTGGCGAAAATAAATCTAAAGATGCTTGGATCAATATTCAGTTTCCTAGTTTAAATGGCACGATATACATAAGTTATAAAAAAATTAAGCCACAGCAACTAGATACCTTAATTAATGATGCTTATAAATTTGCAAGTAATCATTCTAATAAAGCGACCTATATCGCAGATTCAGTTTTTACAACCAGTGAAGGAGTGCATGGTGTTTTTTTTAATATTGGGGGAGATGTAGCAACAGCGTATCAGTTTTTTTTAACCGATTCGAGTACCCATTTTTTTAGAGGGGCTTTGTATTTTAATACGACACCCAATGCCGATTCTTTATCCATTTACAATGATTTTTTATTTAAGGATGTACAGCATTTGGTCAATACATTTAAATGGAAATAATGATACCTTTACGCCACAAATAATTTTATGATAGCGATTGATTCCGTTTTAGTGAGTGACCAAGTAATTGAAGAACAATTTGTATGTGACTTGACAAAATGTAAGGGTGGGTGTTGCGAGGATGGGGATGCGGGTGCGCCTCTTGAAAACAAAGAAAAAGACTTCATTAAGAAGTATTATGATATTGTAGAACCCTATATGACCAAAGAAGGAATTAAGGAGGTGAAACAAGTAGGCCAGTTTTTATATGATCGTGAGTTTGGATGGGTAACACCCACTTTAAATGGTCAAATTTGCGCCTATGGGTACAAAGAAAAAGGCATCATCAAGTGTGCCTTTGAGCAAGCTTATAATGATGGTAAGATTCCTTGGAAAAAGCCCATTAGTTGCCATTTGTTTCCCATTAAAGTTCAAAAAAGTAAGCAGGATCCCGATATTGAATATATGAATTATGAGCCTCGTGAAGATCTATGTCAGGCAGCTTGTTCCTTAGGCGTTAAATTAAAGGTCCCAGCCTATGTGTTTTTAAAGGAATCTATTATTCGCAAATATGGGGAAAAATTTTATGAAGCCTTGGATGCTTCTGCGCAACATCTAAAGGATAAATAACTATTTTTGTAATAATCATTATGCAAAGTATTTACGCCTCCTCATTTGACACTAAAAGCAGCGCAAAAGCAGTTGATCTGGAGCACAGACGCAAACTGAATTTTAATATTTCTAAATACAATGCAGTTGTACCAAAAGGCAAAGCCCAATTTCCAGATTTAACTAGAGTACGCGAATTAGCAAAAAATAAAAAATGGGAAGCGATTGAGCATTTGGATTTGTACCTAACCCAATTTGAAGATCAAATAACCAAAAGAGGTGCTAAAGTTTTTTGGGCCGAGGATAGCGAACAAGCACTGAATTTTATTGGAGAGTTATGCAAGGAAAAAGAATGTAAATCCGTTGTTAAAAGTAAAAGCATGGTGACGGAGGAAATTCATTTGAATGATTATTTAACTTCCATCGGTGTTGAAAGTGTGGAAACAGATTTGGGTGAATACATACAACAAATGGATGGCGAAGCGCCGTATCATATTGTAACGCCAGCCATGCATAAGAGCAAGGAAGATGTTGCTAAATTATTTAATGAACATTTAGGTACCGATATTTCATTAACACCAGAACAATTAACATTGGTCGCACGTAAAAATTTACGTGAAAAATATGTGCAAGCTGAAATTGGCATAACGGGTGCTAATTTTATTTTATCTGACATTGGCGGAATTGCTTTAACTGAAAACGAAGGCAATGCACGATTGTCGGTGGCTTGGCCAAAAACACATGTGGTTATAGTAGGTATTGAAAAAACCATTCCTTCCATGAATGACTTGGGTTTGTTTTGGCCTTTGTTAGCTACCTATGGTACTGGTCAACAAATCACTGTTTATAATAGTATCATTACTGGTCCTCGTCAACCCGGTGAAGTGGATGGTCCGGAGGAGATGTATGTAATTTTACTTGATAATGGGCGTACTGATTTATTGTCGAATGCAAAAGCCAGGGAGGCATTGTATTGTATCCGTTGTGGCGCATGTTTAAACGCATGTCCCGTATACAAAAACATTGGCGGTCATGCCTATGATACTACTTACAGTGGCCCTATTGGAAGCGTGATTACACCCCATTTAAGAGGGATGCATGATTATAAGCATTTAAGTTATGCTTCAAGTTTATGTGGTAATTGCACGGAGGTTTGTCCAGTAAAAATTAATATTCATGAGTTGTTATTGGAAAACAGAAGAGAGTCAGTCGTCGCTGGAGAAAGTGATTTTGCTGAAAAATTTGCTTGGAAAATGTGGAAGAATGCTTCGCTAAGTCGTATGATGATGAATCAAGGAAATGCAACTATAAAAAACTGGGTTATCAATAAAATGTTTAAGGGTTGGTCCAATCAAAGGGCCCCGTTAGAATTCCCTAAAAAAACATTTAACCAACTTTGGATCGAATCTAAAAAAAGATAGATCAAAAAAATACAATCTCCCAAAAAGATAATTGGGTTACATGCTTTTACATGCCATCTGCGTCGGCAACTGCTTCTACAGGATCTTTTTGTTTCTTTAAACTATTATTGACTACATAAACGCCCACCAAAGTACATAGAGTTCCTATAATACTGGTTACCGACATTTTTTCATCTAATAATAAGGATCCAACCCAAATAGCAACGATAGGATTTATATAAGCATATAAGGAGGCAATCGCTGGTTGCAAATGTTTCATGCTATAGATAAAAGAGATAAATGCAAAAACGGAGCCACCCAAAACCATATACACGAGCACACCCCAGGTTCGCCCAGGAATACTTTGTAATGGGATATAATTATTAGTATATAACGCAACCATTGACATAATAACAGCACTAATCAACATTTGCCATCCAATGGAATAATATGCGTTGATATCAATTTTATTTCTTGAAATGATCACGGATCCAACACTCCAGGTTACCATAGCAAATAAGGACAAGGCCACCCCTAAAGGATAATTGGTACCATGCATTTGTAAACTATCCTTGTAAAAAATAAAAACAATGCCTAAGAAACCTAACATTAATCCTATAAAAGTGGCAAGTGTTATTTTAATAGCTTTAAAATAAAACCGTTCAATCAACACTACTGATAAAGGATAAAGCGCGGCAATTAATGCAGCAAGGCCACTGGTGATAAATTGAAGTCCGTAAGTAGCAATCCCATTGGAGGAAACAAACATTAAAAAGGACATCGGGATCAGCCACAAAAACTGTTTTTTTGTAGGTAGTCCTGCACCCTTCATTAAAAAGAAACAAACATAGATACTACCGCCTAATAATTGACGCATACTCGCAAATTGAAATGCAGGCACATGGGAAATTCCCATTTTGCTTGCCACCCAAGTGGTGCCCCAAATGATACTTGTAACCGCAACGGCAAAGTATGCTTTTTTATTATTGGACATAGGTGTGACTTATATATACAAGGGCAAGTGAATTCCGTGCCAGTTGCTTAATGTTTAAAATGCCTTAATTGGGTCATCACCATGGCTAAACCATGCTCCTTACAATAGGCAATACTGTCTTTGTCTCTTACAGATCCACCTGGTTGAATATAAGCTTCAATCCCTTCCGCATGAGCAATACGAACACAATCATCAAAAGGGAAAAAAGCATCCGAGGCGAGTGTAGCTCCTTTCAAGTCAAACTTAAATTGCTTAGCTTTTTCAATAGCGTGTCTTAAAGCATCAACGCGGCTTGTTTGACCACAACCTTTGCCTACAAGTTGCTTGTCCTTGATTAAGGCAATCGCATTACTTTTTAAATGCTTGCAAATGATATTTCCAAAAGTTAAATCTTCTTTTTCTTTATCGCTACAAGGTCTTGCGCCTGCTTCCTCCCATTGAGTATAGTTGCCAGTATCCAATCCTTGCTCCAAGTTGCCGTTGAGGATTGATTTTTTTTGAACAGCATTAAAAGTAACACCTGGTTTAGTTTGCAATAAAACCCTATTTTTCTTTGCAGACAAAATGGTCAATGCATCTGCATCAAATGCAGGCGCAATGAGTACTTCAAAAAATATTTC
>CALLKA010000136.1 GCA_938008665.1 uncultured Bacteroidota bacterium | reverse complement strand
ATTTTAAATTATAAAAAATGGAAGTTCAGTTAGCTATTCTATCTAAATTTCAGCTGTTTTTTCTTTTTGAAAAATACCAAATAATAAAAATCCCATAAGAGCACCATACAATGTGCTATTAATGGGTTTTGAGGTTATCATACAAGTGCCACTAGCGCAACCTATATAATTCCAATACAAGAAACCACCCAAAGCGCCAATTGCAACACCAACAAGGCTTAATTTATTATTTTGTATCCAGCTTTTCATATTTATCATTAAATTTTTGATCTTAGGCCAAACCATGATCCACCATTATATACTTCAATACCTGCGCTTTTTAAAATTCCTTTAGCCATACCACTTCGTGCACCGCTTTGGCAAACGGTGATTACGGGTTTACCCATTTTTTTAATACCTGCAACTTCGCGTTGGATCATATTTACAGGAATGTTTTTGGATCCTTTAATGTGTCCACCATCATATTCCTGCGGGCTTCTTACATCAATGATAATAGCACCTGCTTGAATCAGCGCTTTGTAATCTGTTCCAGGCCCAAATAAATTTTTTAAAAAAGAGAACATATTAATTGTTATTTAAAATACTTAATAAATTATAAATACCACCGCCATTGTAAGTTTCGGATACGCCGTTTTGTTGTAAAATACTTGTTGCAACGCCACTTCTTCCGCCGCTTAAGCAATACACTAATATTGGCTTAGGTAGGCTTGAAATATTTTTTAAATTACTTTCGATTGTGTCTAGTGGAATATTGATGGCACCTGGCACATGCTCTGTCTCAAATTCCATTGGACTGCGAACATCTAATAAAGTTCCTTGCTTTTGCTTGATTGTTTCAATTACATTTTGCATATTTGATTGTTTTATCTATTGCAAAACTCAATAAATCTTCACTTTTAAACTGTGATATTTATCACACCACCCTAATAATTTCAAGAAAATTGTTTTATTATATATTTTTTACGCTCTTGAACTTTACTTTTTGATCCAATCAAATGCATTTCGATTCATTTTAATCCAGCCATTGTGCTCCATTTTTTTCAATAAACGACTGATTACTTCACGAGAAGTATTTAGATCATTTGCGATATCTTGGTGGGTCAGTTTAACAGTCACTCCGAATTGGTCCACCTGTTTTTTTATATAATACTCCAAGCGTTCGTCCATATTTTTAAAAGCTACTTCGTGAATTGTTTTAAGCAGCTCTTCATACCTACTACGGTATGTTTTAATTACAAAGTAATGCCAGCTTTTATAGGTATTTAGCCATTTTTCCATGAAGGTAATTGGGATAGCTAAAAATTTGATATCCGTGACCGCTTTTGCTAATACCTGACTTTGTTCATGATGGTAATTGCATACTAAGGTGACAGCACAGGCCTCTCCAGGGTTTAAATGATACATAAAGTATTCACCACCTTCCTCATCTTCTTGATATAGCTTTATGGTTCCCTCCACCACTAACATAGCTGATTTTATATTTTGACCTCTTTTTAATAAAACGGCACCTGCATTTGCTTCTTTTAGTTCTGCATTTTCCAATACAGATTCATATAAACCTTGTTCCCAATCAGGGAATAAAATTTTTAATTGTTCTATTGATAACATGGTATATAAATTCAGTACTGAAGATACGATTTTAGTGAGAATTTTTATTAATAGTGTTGCCTGCTTTGTAATAAATGTCACATTTCAGTAAGTTTCACTGACTTAAATTTGTATAAATATATATCATGCAAAAATTGTTAAGCAAATTGGATTTAATTTTAGTTTTTAGGTTGATTATGACAGGCTTTGTGGGTTTAGTTGGCTATCAAAATTCAGACAATGTAGCCATGCTATTTGCCTTATTTTTTGCGATTTACTCCATAGTTGGCGCTAAATATAAAATTGGGTGCGGTTATAATAATTGCGGGTACACGCCTAGTAGCGTTCCTAAAAATAAATCTGAAGAAATAGATTTTACCGAGATAAAGTAACATTAAAAAATTATTATGGCAACTACAGAAACTTTTGGCTCAATTATTAATGGTGATACACCCGTACTTGTTGATTTTTTTGCAGAATGGTGTGGCCCCTGTAAAATGATGCCACCGATATTACAACAAGTGCATGAACAATTAGGTGATAAAGTGCGCATTATTAAAATTGATGTTGATCGGAACCAACAATTGGCTTCAGAATTGAATGTGTCAAGTGTCCCAACAATAGCATTATTCCATAAAGGTGAAATAAAGTGGCGCCAACCTGGCGTTCAACCGGCCAATGTTTTAGTTGAAATCATTAAAAAGCACACCTCTTGAATTAGTTGACCTTCGGTGTTGCGATGAATGTAAAAATAGTAGTGATTAAATTTAAACAATTTAATTAATTAATATTCCCTTCATACAATTGTGATTTTTAATCCTAATTTTTGATTATTTTTAATGACAAATAAGTCATTATGTCAAGTAATAAAAATTCAGGTAGTTCCCGTAGACACTTTATTAAAAATATTTCCTTTGCATCTGCATTTTTAATCACTGGTAGAATTACTCCGTTAAGTGCCAATGATGTTGTAGGCTTGAGAAGTAAAGTTAAACTTCGATTTGCAGTGGCTTCGGATGTGCATTATGGTCAGCCTAATACACTATTTGAGCAAATGACGGAAACAGTGATTAATCAAATGAATTTATTTCATCAACAAAGCCCATTGGATTTTTCTGTGGTAAATGGTGATTTGATTCACAACGAAAAAGAATTTTTACCATTAGTAAAAGGGAAATTAGATATATTAAAAATGCCTTATTATGTTACTAGAGGCAATCATGATATGGTGACACCCGAATATTGGAACAGTGTTTGGGGCACGCCTTTAAATCATGATGTTGTTGTAAAAGATAATGGAATTTTATTGGGAGATACTTCCAATGAAAAAGGCGTTTATTTATCTCCGGATTTATCTTGGTTGAACAAAACCTTGGAAACCCATAAGGACAAGAAGCAGGTTTTTATCTTTTTACATATACCTCAAGCAAAGTGGACAAAGAATGGCATAAGTACACCTGAAGTATTTGATACCATCAAAAAATATCCAAATGTGAAAGCCGTTTTCCATGGTCATGAGCATGATCAAGATAGTTTTAAAATGGTTGAAAAAGTGCCCTATATTTTTGATGCACATGTAGGTGGTAATTGGGGAACCCCTTATAAAGGATTTAGGGTAGTAGAACTATTGAAGGACAATTCAATGATTACTTACATGATGAATCCTACGGAAAAATTAAATGAGCTTAGTTTTTAATCATCCTAATATACAGTTGCTCCACTTTAGTGCGTGCCCAAGGGGTTTTACGTAAAAAAGTTAAACTTGACTTTATACTAGGGTTGCTCTTAAAGCAATTAATGGGAATATGCTGACCTAAATCCTCCCAACCAAAATAGTTCACTAGCTCAGTTACGATAAATTCAAGTGTTTTCCCATGTAAAGGATCATTGGAAGGTTGTTGCATATGCAATATTAAGTAATTTGCTCTAAGGAATATGTAATTTGCTACTATGAAGCCACACCGATATTTTATACTTAACAAGCCAATGAATATGGTGTCGCAGTTTGTGAGCAGTCATCAGGTGAAATTATTAGGTGACTTGGAGTTTAATTTTCCGGAAGAAACCCACGCAATTGGGAGGTTAGATCAAAATTCCGAAGGATTATTATTACTTACCACCAACAAAAAAATTACACGTCTTTTATTTCAAGGCCTAGTGCCACATACAAGAACTTATTTGGTACAAGTAAAAAATACGGTAAGTGCTGAAACCGTGCTAAGGTTGGCCAATGGCATCGCGATAAGTGCTCCTAATGGCACCCAATTTATTACCACACCTTGTATGGTAATATTAGTCAACAAGCCCACTAATTTATTTGAAGTTGGGAAGCCTTTACACGAAAATGTTAAAACAAGTTGGTTGCAAATCACTTTAACTGAAGGCAAGTTTCATCAGGTTCGAAAAATGGTAGCCGCTGTCAATCACAAGTGTATTCGCCTCATTAGAACTGAAATTGAAAACATACGTATTGGGAACATGCAGCCTGGGGAAGTCATTGAAATGGATGAGCCTACCTTTTTTTCATTGCTAAAATTATAAATATTTTATTTGTATATTTAAGTGTGTAGAATGGTATTGCACTTTTTTGTTTCTATTCAACTTAATAATATGAAAAAATTATTCAGGGTATACATTGCAATTGCTTTTTTATTTTGTTTTAGCGCTGTTTTTTCACAGGGTATTAATTACGGGAAAGTTGATGCTATTATAAGCAACCTGGTTTCCAATAATAAATTTAGTGGGGTAGTGCTAATTGCTGAAGATGGTAAAGTAAAATATAATAAAGCAGTAGGATATATCGATTATGCCAATCAAAAGGCTTTAAATAAAAACAGCATCTTTGAATTAGCCTCAGTCAGTAAGCAGTTTACTTCCATGACCATAATGATGGTTAAAGAAAAAGGTTTATTAAATTTTGATGACTTAGTTGAAAAGTACATCAACATTCCTTACAAGGGAATTACCATACGTCAGCTACTTACGCATACTAGCGGACTTCCCGATTACCAAGCAATTATGGATGCTTATTGGGATAAATCAAAAGTGGCCAGCAATGATGATATTATTAACTATTTAAATAAATATGCACCATCCAAATTATTTGAACCGGGTGAAAAATATTTATATAGTAATACGGGCTATGTACTATTAGCCAGCATCGTTGAAAAAGTAAGCGGTAGGGATTTTATTGAATTTTGCAATACTGAAATATTCAATAAGTTAAAAATGAATCATACTGCCATTCGTAATTTAGCTGAAAAGGCAGCCATAAAAAATTTTGCTTTTGGACATGTGTATGTTCTAGAAAGGAACGCCTATATAAGAGCTGATTCATTTCCTTCATCTAATTATACCATTTGGTTAGGGAATAGAAAAGGCCCAGGAAGGATAAGCTCAACCGTAGCCGATCTTTTAAAATGGGATCAGGCCCTATATTCCAATACTTTAATCAATCAAACTACCTTGGCAGATGCCTTTACGCCCATGCATATAAATAATGGGACTATTTCCAATTATGGGTTTGGGTGGGATTTAAGACTTGGTGAAAATATTGTATGGCACAATGGTGATAACCCAGGTTATAAAACCATCATTATCAGGTTTTTAAAAACAAATAAAACATTAATCATTCTCTGCAATAATGCAACGGATGCGTTTGAACACTTAACTGCCGAATTGAAAAATTGCATTCAGCCTGCTAAATAAAGTTAATTAACCTAATTAGTCATGTATTATCATATCATATAAATGATGGATTAGCCCATCCGCTAATCCAATTTTAGGCACATGAATTTCTGAAACTGCTGCCCACTTGCATATTGCGTTATAAATCGTTAATGCAGGGACAATAACTTCAGCCCGATCTTCTTTGATCGTGTATTTTTTCATTCTTTCATCTATAGCGAGCGGCTCCATTTCTTTATAAATATCTTTCATAGTTTCATATGAAATTGATTTGCCTGTTTTTGCCCCGCTAATTGAAAATAATTTATTGATATTACCTCCAGATCCAATTCCAATGATATTTTCGTATTTTTTTGAAAGTTCCTTTAAGGTTTCCTTCATTTCATCCCAGGTTTCGTCCTTGACCTTTTTTGTAAGAATACGAACAGTGCCAATATTAAATGATTTTTGCAGTATTATATTGGATTTATGATATAAAGTAAGTTCGGTACTTCCACCACCAACATCAATATACAGATAGCTTTTATCGTTATCTAACATTTCTGCAATATGGTTTTCGTAAATTATTTCTGCTTCTAATTCACCAGTGATTACCTCAATCTCAATACTGGTTTCAGATTTTATTTCTTTTATTATTTCTTTGGCATTTTCAGCATCCCTCATAGCACTGGTTGCACAAGCCATATAGTGATCAACTTCGTAAACTTTCATTAAGTTGTTAAATGCCTTAATGGTATTAATCAGCATTTTCTTTTTTTGTCCACCAATATATCCTTTTTCAAAAACGTCAAAACCCAATCGAACCGGTATTCTCAGAAGATTCAGTTTATTAAATTCTGTGGTTTTCCCTTTTTTTATTACTTCACAAATGAGTAATCTGACTGCGTTACTACCAATATCTATTGCTGCAAGTATCAAAGTATTTTATTTTTTAACAATTAAGTAGTTGTAAGTAGCTACCTGTGATTTGCAATGTTTTTTACCAACGGAAGATACATAATTATTGCCTAAATTTTCATCCAAAATCCTGGCTTTTTGGTTGTCTTTCAATTGGATATTGATCATCTCAACCAATTCATTTTTTAATTTTATATCTAAAATAGGTGCAGCAACTTCAATTCGATGATCTAGGTTACGAACCATCCAATCGGCACTTGAAATGTATACTTTTTCATTTCCCTTATTGTGAAAAATCATCACTCTGGCATGTTCTAAATATTGATCTACAATACTTATGGCATTTAATTTATTTTTCAATTTTTCACTTCCCTTTTTTAATGTCAATATTCCACGAATAATTAAATTTACTTCCACCCCCGCTTTGGTTGCTTTGTATAAATGATCTATCAGTGTGTGGTCACTAATTGAATTGGATTTAATAATTATTTTAGCCACCTTTCCTAGTTTTGCATTTTTAATTTCATTTTCAATTAACTGAATAATTGAATTTCGCATATTGATCGGTGAAATAAGTAAATTTTTAGTTTTGCCAATGGGCTTATCGCCCAATTGCCATGTTTCTAGGTAGGTGAAAACCTTGTTTACCTCAATTAATAAGGGCCTGGATGCTGTTAATAAACAGTGATCAGCATAAATTCGAGCTGTTTTTTCATTTAAATTTCCAGTGCTTATGAAACCATATTGTAGTATCTTTTTTTCCACTCTTTTTTGTATAATACATATTTTAGCATGCACTTTTACATTAGGAATACCCACTAATACATTTACGCCTTCTTCTTCCATCAATGTTTTCCATTCCAAGTTTGCTTCTTCATCAAATCTTGCTTTTAATTCTAAAAACACAGTCACTTTTTTCCCATTACGTGCCGCATTGATTAAGGCGTTGATCACTTTTGAATTGCTAGCCAAACGGTAAGCAGTTATTTTGATAGATTCTACCGCATCGTCCATTGCCGCCTCCCTTAACATATCAATGACTGGATCGTAACTATGGTAAGGGAAATGCAATAAAACATCTTTCTGTAATATTACTTCTGAAACCTGATATTTATTTCTAAAGGAGGGATGAATAAAAGGCTTAGGTCGTTCGGCTTTTTCCACGAGTACATCAGGGAAATCCATAAAATGTCTAAAATTATGAATATGTCCACCTGGAATGATACTGCTTTTTCGAGTTAAGTGTAGTTTTTGAATTAAAAAATCAAGTAGTTCTGCATTCATCTCCTTATCGTATACAAATCGCACAGGTTTACCCTTTCGTCTATTTTTAATTCCTTTTGAAATTTTTTCTACAAAATTCAAGCCTACCTCTTGGTCTAAATCAATTTCAGCATCCTTAGTTATTTTAAAGACATGTGCTTCAAATTTATTGAACTTGAAATGTGAAAATATAATCGGTAAATTATACTTCACAATATCTTCTAATAAAATGATTGATTTTGTAGCACCTGTAGATGGTAAAATAATGAATCTGCCTATGGATTTAGAGGGAATTTCAATTAATGAAAACTTTTCATGATAAGCATCCATCTTATTTTTCATCACAATTGCCAAATACAGACTCTTATCTCTTAAATACGGAAGCTCTGGTAAATTTTCAATCATTAAAGGAATTATGTATGGGCGCACTACATTATCAAAATAGTCTCTAACAAATTCCTTTTGTACGGCATTTAATTTTCGTTCATTAATAATTAATACTTTTCGTTTTATTAATTCTTTATTAATGTTCCCCCAAATTCGTGCAAATTCACTTTGTTGTTTTAAAACGACTCTTTGAATTTCATCTAGAATTAATTGTGGTGATTCAAGAATATCAATATTGGTATTCTTCTTTTTATCAACAAATTCAACCATTCTTTTTAAGGTGGCTACCCGTACCCTGAAAAATTCGTCTAAATTATTTGAAAAAATACCTAAAAATCTAATTCTGTCCTTTAAGGTTACACTTGGGTCATTCGCTTCCTGTAAAACCCTTGCATTAAAGCTTAGCCAGCTAATATCTCTAGGTATAAACTCATGCTTCATAATGTATACAAATTTGTAGTACGAATTTAGTTAATTCAAGATTAAGTAATATTCTGTTCACTATTTCTTAATACTATCGTAACATGCTGGAAACATTAAAGTTACAGCGTATTGCGTTATTTACATAAAATACAACCCATGGACAAGCGACCAATGGAAATCTGTATCGTAAGTGACCTGCATCTAGGCACATTTGGATGTCAAGCGAAGGAAGTACTCAATTATTTAAAAAGTATAAAGCCTAAAACTTTGATTTTGAATGGGGACATTATTGATATTTGGCAATTCAATAAGCGTTATTTCCCTAAAAGTCATATGGCGGTGATCAAACAAATATTTAGTATGGCAAGTAAGGATACAAAAGTGATATATATCACTGGCAATCATGATGAAGCTTTACGTAAATATGCCGACTTTGAGATGGGTAATATTCAATTGACTGATAAAATTGTTTTTGAAATCAATGGAGAAAAAAATTGGGTTTTTCATGGTGACGTTTTTGATCGAACAACCAAGGGAAGCGCTAAGCTATTAGCAAAATTGGGTGGGTATGGGTATGATTTACTAATTCTTATCAATAGCCTTTTAAACTGGAGTTTAAAAATAATGGGTAAGGAAAAAATGAGTTTAAGTAAAAGTGTCAAGAATGGGGTAAAGAAAGCGGTATCCTGGATTAATAATTTTGAACAAACTGCAGCTGAATTAGCCATCGAGAATAATTACCAATATGTTATTTGTGGTCATATTCATCAACCACAACATCGCGTGGTAACGACTGATAAAGGATCCGTTACTTATTTAAATAGCGGTGATTGGATTGAAAATTTAACATCATTAGAATATTTTGATAATGCTTGGCGCTTATACCAATATGATCCCAAGCAATTTGAAGAATCTAATAAGAAAAGTAAAATCATACAATTACAAGAGGAACTAAGTGTGATTACGCAGGAGGTTGCCTTTCAGGTATCTATGTAAAGTTTGATCCTATGAAAATATTTTACGCAATTCAAGGGACGGGAAATGGTCATTTAAGTAGGGCTGAGCAATTATATCCTTATTTACAAAAATACGGAGAGGTGGACTTTTTTTTAAGCGGATCAAATTCCCAATTAAATACGCGTATTCCAATTAAGTACAAAAGTCAGGGGCTTAGTTTACATTACAAACATACAGGCGGCTTGGATTATACAAATATTGCAAAATCAATCTCTTTCAAATTATACAAAGATGCCAAGGCTTTGCCTATTGATCATTATGACTTAATCATCAATGACTTTGAATTTATTACTTCGCTCGCTTGCGGGATTAAGAGAAAAAAAAGTATTCAATTTGGCCACCAAGCAAGTTTTCAGAGTAAATTAACACCAAGGGCTAAAACAATTAATCCAATTGGAAAATTAGTTTTAGAAAATTTTGTTAGAAGTACCTCCTTTCTTGGTCTTCATTTTGAATCCTATGATGATCAAATTTATAACCCAATTATTAAGGATGAAATTATTGAAGCACGCAAAATAGATGATGGACACATCACGGTGTATTTGCCACAATATACGATTGCGTATATTTCTCCTTTTTTACATAAACAATCACTGTTTCATTTTGAGGTATTTACAAAGGAAGTTACGGAGGTGACTCATTCAAAAAACATTACCTTTTTCCCAATTAGTGGTGCTGCATTTACCAATAGCTTAATAAGCTGCCATGCTATTATTACCGCTGGCGGCTTTGAAACACCTGCAGAAGCAATGTATTTGAATAAAAAGCTGTTAAGTATTCCTATCTTAAATCATTTTGAACAAGAATGTAATGCAGCGGCTTTAAGTAAAATGGGTGTAAAAGTGTTAAAAAAATTAGACCAACATTTTGCAGAACATTTTAAAAATTGGATCAATCAAGATAATTCCGTAAAAATTTCCTTAACCCATTCTACTAAGGATATTGTGGAGGTATTAATGAATAATTCATTAGCAAAAACGCAAAACACCTGCCCTCAAATAACTACTTAAGAAAACTATTTCAAATCATTCACACCAACATTATGTATTTAATTCAGGATCAAAAAAAAGCAACTATCGCTTATATCGAAAACATGATGATTTTAGACACCAATCATGAACATGTCATTGGTATTTTAATTGGAGATTGCTTTTTTGGTCACAATAAAAAAGTAGTAGGTAAAATTATCAATCAGACTGTGTATTTATTAAACGGAGAAATTGTAGGTAAGGTAGAATTAAATCAAGCGTATAAAAGTGCCAACATTAAAAAAAGCCTAATGGTGGAAGCCTGGGATTTTTTAATGAACATTAACGAGCATACTGGCGCATGGATTGAAATAACAAAAAAATGGAGTAAAACCCCATTCTTAAGTCATTTAAATTAATTAGTGGAATTAGTTTATCCTGCTTCCGTAAATAATTCTTTCGATAATGCCACTAAGCTCGCCATGTGAATTTGGATTATGCTGTGTCATAATCAACACAACCATTTTATCCTTTGGATCTGCCCAATAAGTGGTGCCATAATAACCTCCCCAGGAAAAGGAACCTTTATTTCTAAAATTTAAGTTGGCTGATTTTTCAGAAGTAATCATAAAACCCAAACTAAAATCATCCTGGCCATTGAATTTAAAATCTAATTGTGGGCTTGTCATTATTTCGGCAGTTCGAGGTGCGATAATTTGTTTTCCATTGTACTTTCCGCCGTTCAAAATCATTTGTAAAAAAATAGCATAGTCATACGCAGTTGAAGATAACCCTGCACCCCCAGAGAAATATGTTTTAGGCATCATTGGATAATTAGGATTGATATCTCTAAAAGTGGGCGACCATTCAATAATTTTTTTATCATCGTTTTCCGTGTAAACTGTCGGCATTCTTTCCGCTTTTGCCATTGGAACATTGAAATAAGTATCCTTCATTCCTAATGGGTCAAAAATATTTTTTTGACAATAAGCTTCCAAGGATAACCCACTCACCACTTCAACAATACAACCAAGTAAGTCTGTATTTAATCCATAAGTGAATTTTTCACCTGGTTGATGAAGTAATGGCAAACTTCCAAGCGTTTTCATTCTATCTAATAAGCTCGCATTAAAATCACCTAATCCTGAAGGAATGCCTGCTTTGGTATAAATAGCGTTCATTTTAGGGGTACCAATGGCTGTATAATCAATCCCAGAAGTATGGGTTAATAAATCACGAATGGTTAACTCTCTTTTAGCAGGAATGGTGGTGTAGCTACTATCCTTTGCATTAAAATCTTTTAAAACGGTGGGATTTTTAAAGCTGGAAATGATAGTTGAAACATTTTGGTCAAGACTAAGTTTACCTTGTTCATACAATTGCATAATCGCTAAGCTAGTAATGGCTTTCGTTTGACTCATGATGCGATAAATTGCATTACTCGGCATGGCTTTTTTACTCGCTTCATTAGCGTATCCAAAACCTTTGTGGTAAACCACTTGGTTATCTTTTACCACTATGACTGTTGAACCGATTAACCATCGGTTGCTCACATATTTATTTACAACGGTATCAATTTGTGCAAGCTTACTATAATCAAACTTATTGCTTTTCACAGTTTCAAACGAAAGCACTTGGCTATTACCTTTAATTGTAATCGCAAAAGCAAATACGATAATACTACATGCGATTAGTAGTTGATTTATTTTTAAAGAGGCATTTTTCATATTTTATGAATTTTTATTTTACTATTTTACTTTGCTGGGAACCAAGTGCCAAATTTAGTTAAATCTACATTTCCACCGGATAAAATGATACCTACCTTTTTCCCTTTAAATAAATTTGCATTGCGCATGGCCGCAGCCAACGGAACTACACAACTTGGCTCAACAATTATTTTCATTCTTTCATACACCAACCGAAGTGCATTTATGATTTCATTTTCGGAAACCAATAATATATCAGAAACATGTTCTTTTATAATTCCTAAGGTTTGTTCACTTAATGTAGTGAGTAATCCGTCAGCGATGGTTTCAATAAATGGCGCTTTTTCAACCTTACCTGATTGTAAACTTAAAACTGCATCTGCTGCTCCTTCTGGTTCTCCGCCATATACTTTCAAACCCGGTTTAAAATAAAATGCGCCTAAGCAGGTACCTGATAACAAACCACCGCCACCCACTGGAGTAATTACAACGTCTAATTCGGGCACTTCTTCCAATAATTCTTTAACACAAGTTGCTTGTCCGGTAATTACGCGATAGTCATCATAAGGATGAATAAATTCCGCACCCGTTTCTGCTACTACTTTATTTAAAGCGTCCTCTCTTGCGGCCTGATTTGCTTCACATATTATTACAGTAGCACCGTAACCTTTTACGGCATCCACTTTTACCTGCGGGGAGGATTTAGGCATAACGATGTATGCTTTGATACCCAATGTTTTTGCAGCATATGCCAAAGCTTGCGCGTGATTGCCTGAAGAATGAGTTGCAATTCCATTTTTTAATTGTTCGGCACTTAACGTGAGTGTCGCATTCATGCCACCTCTTATTTTAAATGCGCCAATTTTTTGAAAGTTTTCACACTTAAAATAAAACTGAATGCCAGTCATTTGGTTAATACTCTGGTTGGTCATTACGGGCGTGCGATGTATATAGGGCTTTATGCGTTCATGTGCACTTAAGATATCTTCTTTAGATATTTTCATTTTGCGCTCTAATTTATTTGCTTTCAAAAAGCTAATTTAATATATAAAATGGTTTGTTTCCCTGTATGAATTTAATGAATTATTCATCAATTTGCTGATCAATATAAACCAAATAACATTTTCGATTTTATTAATTCTATAAGATGATTTATATTTATTAACCATTGTAAAAAAATAACTATGTCAACGACTGCTTTAACGCCACAACAAATTGCATCCTTTCATAAAGATGGCTATGTGATTGTTAAAAACTTTTTAGAACCAAAAGCTGTTGAAAAGCTTTACGGTACTGCAATAGGGGACAATGCGATGGAAAACAATGCCATTAATGTAACGGATCAAACTGGGAAAAATTCAAAACTGTCATTGTGGTTTACACCAGGCAATGATGTTTTTGGTTTTTTAACTCGTAGTGAAAGATTAGTGAATAGCGTAGCTGCATTATTAGATAGCGATGCAGCTGTTTGTCATTACCATTCCAAGTTGATGCAAAAGGAGCCAAAAGTAGGCGGTGCTTGGGAATGGCATCAAGATTATGGCTACTGGTACAAAAATCAATTCATGTTCCCGGACCAATTAATCAGTGTCATGGTAGCTTTGACACCAGCGAATAAACAAAATGGCTGTTTACAAGTGATTAAGGGGTCGCATAAATTAGGCCGTATTAATCATGGTTTTGCGGGCGAACAAGTGGGTGCCGATATGGTCATGGTAAATAATGCACTTAAAACAATGGATTTGGTATATGTTGAGATAGAACCAGGGGATGCTTTGTTCTTTCATAGTAATATTTTACATCGCTCCGAAGCCAACTTATCAGATCACCCAAGATGGTCCATCATTTCTTGCTATGCATCTCAATCCAATTTGGCGTATAATGAGAATTCAACTTCTTGGAAAACGCCTATCGAACTGGTGCCCGATAATGCCATAACTGATTGGGAATCAAGTAGTTTATCCGATGCCGACTTCTTAAAAAAGGAGAATGATCCCGCATTAAAAGAGACGGGTTGGGAAAAATAAATCCTTTTTAGGTTGGGGTAAACACCCTTTATTAAGGAAGTAAAAAAGATTGTTATAATGCTGTCATATATCTTACTTAAAATGTCATATTAGTTCCCTAATACTATTATTTATTTCTTATTTTTAGAGATAACAATCTCCCCCAAATATTGGGGTCAATAAGTTTAATTTTTATGTATTTATTAGGTATAGATATAGGCACTTCATCCATCAAGGTGTCGGTCGTAGAAGCAAGTACAAGTCAATGTATCGCATCCGCACAATTTCCTGAAACCGAATCAGCAATTACCTCCCTTGAAAAAGGGTGGGCCGAGCAGTCGCCTGAAATGTGGTGGGAGCATATTCAACAAGCCATTTTAAAATTAAACAATACCAAAAAATTTGCACCTGCTGATATTAGCGCGATTGGAATATCCTATCAAATGCATGGATTGGTTTTGGTTGATCAAAATAAGCAAGTACTGAGGGATAGTATTATTTGGTGTGATAGTAGGTCGGTAAGTATTGGTGATACTGCCTTTGATGCCATTGGCCCTGAAAAGTGTTTAAGCCATTTGTTAAACTCACCTGGAAATTTTACCGCATCAAAATTAGCTTGGGTGAAACAAAATGAACCTGCTATTTATGATAAAATCGCGCATGTGATGCTACCTGGTGATTTTGTTTCAATGAAATTTACGGGTCATATCACTACGAGTATCTCCTCTTTATCAGAAGGCATATTTTGGGATTTCAAGAACAATGAATTGTCAAAAGATATTTTGAATTATTATGGATTTGATCAATCAGTATTGCCAAATATTCAACCTGTATTTAGCAATCATGGTGAATTACTTCCTGAAGTTGCTACTAAATTAAATTTGAAACCAGGTATCCCAATTACTTATAAAGCAGGCGATCAACCCAACAATGCTTTATCCTTAAATGTTTTGGAACCGGGTGAAGTTGCAGCAACAGCAGGCACTTCGGGGGTGATTTATGGGGTTACAGATAAAATTACCTATGATCCACAATCAAGGGTGAATACTTTTGCGCATGTGAATCACACTGATCAATTAAACAGATTGGGTGTATTACTTTGTATTAATGGCACCGGTATTTTAAACAGTTGGGTGAAAAAAATAGTGGGTGCTGGTAATGATTATCCGCAAATGAATCAAGCGGCTAGTCGCATTCAACCCGGAAGCGATGGCTTACAAATTATGCCTTTTGGTAATGGGGCCGAGCGTATTTTTAATAATAAAATGATTGGCGCACAATTTGTAAATGTCGATTTCAATAAACATAGTGAAGCACATATTTTTAGAGCAGCGCAGGAAGGTATTGCTTTTACTTTTAGATATGGTCTTGATATTATGCGTGAAAACGGCATGAATCCAAGTATTATTCGTGCAGGGTTTTCAAATATGTTTTTAAGTGATGTATTTACAGACGCTTTTGTAAATGCCACCAATGTGCCAGTGGCATTATACCATACGGATGGCAGTGTAGGCGCAGCGATTGGTGCAGGAATAGGTTCCGGTACTTATAAAAATGCCACCGAAGCTTTTAGTAATTTTAAACCTATTAAAGTAGTGGAACCATCCAACGCAAAAGGGTTTAATGAATTATATTTGGATTGGCACAAATCATTAAAAAAGTATTTATAAACAAAAAATAATTTTAGTAAATTTTTTAAAAATCAAGTTATGTCAGTTGTATTAGGTGAAAAAGAATTTTTCAAAGGAATTGAAAAAGTAAAATTTGAAGGACAAGGAAGTGATAACCCATTAGCGTATCGTTGGTATGATGAATCCAAAGTGGTGGCAGGTAAACCAATGAAAGATTGGTTACGATTCGCAGTTGCTTATTGGCATAGTTTTGTTGGCAATGGTGCTGACCCTTTTGGGGAACCCACTTTAATATATCCATGGAATAATAATGCAGATGCAGTTGGGCGTGCAAAAGATAAAGCAGATGCTGCATTTGAATTTATTACCAAATTAGGTTTGCCTTACTATTGTTTTCATGATGTGGATGTGGTTGATTTTACAAATGATGTTCATGACAATGAAAAAAGATTAGCTTCATTAACTACTTATCTTAAACAAAAGCAAGACGCGAGTGGTGTGAAACTATTGTGGGGTACTGCGAACGTGTTTAGCAATAAGCGTTATATGAATGGTGCATCCACCAATCCTGATTTTCATGTTTTAACACATGCGGCTACACAAGTAAAAGGGGCATTAGATGCAACTATCGCTTTGGGTGGCGAGAACTATGTATTCTGGGGTGGTCGTGAAGGATATATGTCCTTGTTAAACACCAACATGAAAAGAGAAAAAGAACATTTAGCGAAATTTTTACATACAGCAAAAGATTATGCACGTAAAAATGGTTTCAAGGGTACTTTCTTTATCGAGCCAAAACCATGTGAGCCAACTAAGCATCAATATGATTATGATTCAGAAACTGTAATTGGTTTTTTAAGACAATATGATTTACTGAATGATTTTAAATTAAATATTGAAGTGAACCATGCTACATTGGCGGGTCATACGTTCCAACATGAATTACAAGTTGCAGCAGATGCAGGCATGTTAGGTAGTATGGATGCGAATCGCGGTGATTATCAAAATGGATGGGATACCGATCAGTTCCCTACCAATATTAATGAGTTGGTTGAATCTATGTTGATCATTGTTGAAGCGGGTGGCTTCCAAGGTGGTGGAATTAATTTTGATGCAAAACGCAGAAGAAATTCAACGGATGCTGCTGATTTATTCCATGCACATATTGGTGGTATTGATACTTTTGCGCGTGCATTAATTACGGCAGATGCCATTTTACAAAAATCAGAATACAAAAAAATCCGTGCAAATAGATATGCTTCTTTTGATTCAGGCAAGGGTAAGGAATTTGAGCAAGGAAAATTAAGCCTGGAAGATTTACGCAACTTTGCTATTGAAAATGGAGAACCAGCATCCATCAGCGGACAGCAAGAATTAATAGAGAACATCATTAATAGGTATATTTAGGCTATGCAAACAGCCGACAAAAAACTGGGTCTATGGACTAGTACTTCTTTAGTAGTAGGCAATATGATAGGTGCGGGTGTTTTTTTAATGCCCGCTACATTAGCTAGTTTTGGAAGCATTAGTTTACTAGGTTGGGTTTGTTCGGCCATTGGCGCTTTTTTACTTTCAAAAGTATTTGCGCATTTAAGTTGGTTGTTACCCGCGGCCAATGGAGGTCCTTATGCCTATTCTCAAAAAGGCCTCGGTGACTTTGCCGGTTTTTTAGTTGCATGGGGTTATTTGGTTTCGGTATGGTGTACCAATGCAGCTATAACGGTCTCTTTTATCAGTGCATTAAGCACTTTCATACCTGCATTAGCAACCAATGCAACACTAGCCATCATCACAGGTTTAGCAACCATTTGGTTTTTGACTTGGGTAAATTCCTTGGGTATATTTACATCTGGAGTAGTTCAATTAATTTCGACTATCTTAAAAATCGTACCCATTATATTAATTGGTGTTGTGGGATTATTTTATATTCAATGGGAAAATTTCTTACCATTTAATACCAGTGGTACAAATAATATTGCAGCAATAACAGCTACAACCACCTTAACTTTTTTTGCTTTTTTAGGTATTGAATGTGCTACGATTCCTTCGGGCAGTGTAACTAATTCTGCTGCTACCGTGGCCAAGGCTACGACACTTGGAACGCTGATTGCCACTGTGGTATACATTTTAAGTACAGTGAGTATTATGGGAATGATTCCTGCCGCACAATTAAAAACAAGTGTTACGCCCTTTGCAGATGCTGCTGTATTAATATGGGGTCATGGCGCAGCCTATTGGGTAAGTGCAGGGGTTGCTATTGCAGCTTTTGGGGCCCTGAATGGCTATATATTAATTCAAGGTCAATTACCATTTGCGATTGCAAAGGACAAATTATTCCCCACTGTTTTTATGCAAGTGAATTCAAAAGGGATACCGGTTTTAGGCGTGGTCATTTCAAGTGTATTTGTTTCGGTGTTTATGTGTATGAATTATACCAAAGGATTGGTAGACCAATTTAAATTTTTAATGCTAATGACTACTTCTACTATACTAATACCCTATATTTTTTGTACAGCTTCTTATTTGATTCTGCGTTTTAAATTACATTTCCTATCAAGTAAATATTTAGCGCTAGCTATTTTATTGGCTACCCTTACTTTTATTTTTTGTTTGTGGTTGATGATAGGTTTAGGACAAGAATCTGTTTTCTGGGGTTTTTTCTTAACAATGTCATCAGTGCCCATTTATGTTTTTGCTGTTTGGAAGAGAGGAAAATCGGAAAATAATTCAACTTTTCCCAAATCATAATATTTTTTACATGAGTCATTTAGCGCATTCAGAATTTGGTAAATTAAAAACCGTATTTATAAAAAAAGCAAGCGCTGCTTTTATAAATGAAGAACATATACAACAGCATTGGGAGTCATTAAATTATTTAGGCAAACCTGATATTAAAAAAGCGCTAGGGGAGTATGATGTATTTGAAAATATTTTAAAAGAGCATGGTGCTGAAGTTTTATATTTTCCGGAAGATGCTTCTGTGAATATGGATTCCATTTATTGCAGAGATGCTGCTATTGCAACTAGTCATGGCATGATTATTTGTAATATGGGAAAGGAAGGACGAAAAAATGAACCTGCTGC
>CALLKA010000135.1 GCA_938008665.1 uncultured Bacteroidota bacterium | reverse complement strand
GGCATACGAGCTAGTACAAGGTGACTGGAGTTCAGACGTGTGCTCTTCCGATCTTTTGTATTTAGCCAAAACAAGCGGCACCACCAGCGGAATAAAATACATCCCCATTTCTAAGGAATCCATCAGTAATCATATATCAGGTGCTCGAAATGCAATACTTACTTATATGTCTGGCTCAGGCAATACAAATTTTGCTGGGGGTAAGATGATATTTTTAAGCGGATCGCCTGAACTTGAACGTGTGGGAGGTATTCCAACCGGTCGTTTAAGTGGCATTGTGAATCATCATATACCGCAATATTTAAGAGGCAACCAGCTT
The DNA here is from genome assembly GCA_938008665.1 of uncultured Bacteroidota bacterium. Taxonomy (GTDB): domain Bacteria; phylum Bacteroidota; class Bacteroidia; order Chitinophagales; family Chitinophagaceae; genus Sediminibacterium. The sequence continues at coordinate 16,365 of CALLKA010000135.1, read as the reverse complement.
CCTAGTTTTGAAACCAACTGTATTGAAGAATGGGAAACCAAGTTGGATAAAATTGTAGATGAAACTTTAGGGAAGGACCTGACCTTGATTGGCGGTATTCCTCCTTGGATGCAAATGTATTTTGATCGCATCGTGGAAAGAACGGGGAAACCTGTGATTGCTTCCTTCCCAAATTTACAAGTGTTGGTGCAAGGGGGTGTTAATTTTGAACCTTATAAGGCGAAACTTTGGGAAACTATTGGAAAAAATATTGATACCATTGAATTATTCCCGGCCAGCGAAGGATTTTTTGCTTTCCAGGATGATCGAAACGAACCAGGACTATTACTCAATACCAATAGCGGCATCTTTTATGAATTTATTCCTATCGCCGAAGTTCACCTCGAAAACCCAACGCGTTTAAGTTTAGGGGAAGTGAAATTAGGGGAACAATATGCTTTAATTATTAATAGTAATGCTGGCTTGTGGGGCTATAGTATTGGCGATATTGTAAAATTTGTAAGCACTGCACCTTACCGTATTATTGTTGCGGGCAGAGTGAAACATTTTATTTCTGCCTTTGGGGAGCATGTGATAGGTGAGGAAGTGGAAAAAGCAATGTTGAAAGTTGCAAACGCTATGCAAGCAAGTGTTGTAGAGTTTACAGTGGCGCCGTATATTCAACAAGGGCAGGGTCAAAGTTACCATGAATGGTTTATTGAATTTGAAAAAGCGCCTTCGGATCTGAATTTATTTGCGCAGCAATTAAATGAAAATATGTGCCTGCAAAATGTATATTACCAGGATTTAATTGATGGAAAAATTTTAGCACCTTTGCGTATTTCGGTATTGCAAAAGAATGCATTTATTGATTACATGCGTTCTAAGGGAAAGCTGGGCGGACAAAATAAAGTACCAAGATTAAGTAATGACCGCGTCATTGCAGATGAGTTAATCCAATATATTTCACACTAATTAAATAATAGTGTATTTTTAATATCGTTACAAACAAAACGGATGCATCAAAAAAAAATTGCGATATACGGTTCTACAGGTTCCATTGGAAAACAAACATTGGAAGTAATTTCTGCGCATCCGGAATTATTTATTGCGGAAATTTTAACAGCCTACTCAAATGACGCCTTGTTAATTGAACAAGCTTTACAATTTGTACCCAATATTGTTGTGATTGGTGATATCACTAAATACGCGAATGTTAAAAAAGCTTTAGAAGGGAAACCGATTAAAGTTTTTGCTGGGGAAGAAGCTTTGGAGCAAGTGGCTGGAATGGATTGTTATGATTTTATGATGGCTGGAATTGTTGGGTTTGCAGGATTAAAACCCACACTAACTGCAGTAAGAAATGGTAAAACCATTGGTTTAGCAAATAAAGAAACTTTAGTGGTGGCGGGTGATATTGTCATGCGGGAGGCGAAGGAAAATAGAGCAAATATTATCCCAGTGGATAGCGAACACTCTGCTATATTTCAATGCTTGGTGGGTGAAGCGCACAATCCAATTGAAAAAATTATATTAACCGCAAGTGGCGGTCCATTTTTAGGTAAGAAACCTAATTTTTTAGTGAATGTAAAAAGGGATCATGCATTACAGCATCCCAATTGGAGTATGGGTGCAAAAATCTCCATTGATTCTGCGACCCTTATGAATAAAGGGCTGGAGATGATTGAAGCAAAATGGTTGTTTGGATTGGAACCGCATCAAATTAAAGTGGTGGTCCATTCTCAAAGTATTATTCATAGTATGGTACAATTTGAAGATGGAAGTATAAAAGCGCAGATGGGATTACCGGATATGAAATTGCCGATACAATATGCAATGGCCTATCCCATTCGATTAGCCAATAAATTTCCAAGGTATCTTTTTGACAAGCCAAATCAATTGTCCTTTGATGAACCCGATGTAAAGACGTTTAGAAATTTACAATTAGCAACCGATGCAATGAATAGGGGTGGAAATGCACCTTGTGTTTTAAATGCAGCAAATGAAATTGCCGTATATGCATTTTTGAAAAATAGGATTGGCTTTTTGGATATGACAGAATTAATAGAACGCACTTTAAATAAAATAACTTTTATCGCGCATCCTACCTTAGACGATTATTTTGAAACCGATGGGGAAGCTCGTAACTTTGCCGCCTCTTTAATACAATTATAAACTATGTATATTTTAGCATTTGACTTTGTGTCGTTTGGTGTGAAAACAGCGCAATTTATTTTATCATTTTCCATATTGGTCGTATTGCATGAATTAGGACATTTTATTCCTGCGCGTTTATTTAAAACAAGGGTAGAAAAATTTTACTTGTTTTTTAATCCAGGATTTAGTCTTTGGAAAAAGAAAATAGGTGAAACTGAATACGGCATTGGTTGGATACCTTTTGGCGGGTATGTGAAAATTTCAGGGATGATTGATGAAAGTATGGACAAGGATCAAATGAAAAAAGAACCTGAGTCTTGGGAATTAAGATCAAAGCCAGCCTATCAAAGATTAATTGTGATGTTGGGCGGTGTTATTGTAAATGTGATATTAGCGATTGTGATTTTTATAGGGATTGCATGGTTTTGGGGGGAGGATTATTTGCCTTCAAAAAATGTTACTTATGGGGTTCACGCTAGTGATAATGCAAAAGCAATGGGTATTCAAGAAGGGGATATTATTATTTCGATTGACGGTAAGGAGTTAGAAAATTTTGACGCATTAGAAGCAAAATTAATTTTAACTAATCCTAAAACATTAGAAGTTAAAAGAAATGATACGATGGTGAGTTTGCCAATACCTAATAATTTAGCAACTTCCATTGCGAAATTTAAAAAAACAGCACCCTTTGTAATTCCTCGTATACCAGTGATAGTTGATTCTGTTGGAAAAACTTCAGTCGTAACATCGGGCAATTTTCAAAAAGGAGATACCTTATTGTCCATGAATGGAAATTCCATTAAATACCAATATGAATTTTTGGAGGTGAAAAATAAATACGCAGATTCATTGGTCATAGTTCAGTTGAAAAGAGGGGCGGATACCCTTGCTGTCAAAACATTAATTAATGGTACAGGTCAAATAGGTTTATTTGTAAAACTTCCTTATGCTTTATTTACAACCGTCCATAAAGAATTTGGCTTTATTGATGCATTTCCTGAAGGGGTTCGCAGATGTTTTACCACCTTAGATAATTATGTACAAGGTATCAAGCAAATTTTCACAGGTAAGGTAAACCCGAATGATTCCTTGGGTAGCTTAATAAGTATTGGAAATACATTTCCTTCCAGTTGGGATTGGGAAAGGTTTTGGACTTTGACTGCTATTTTTTCAATCATCTTAGCTTTTATGAACGTACTTCCTATTCCTGCATTGGATGGAGGGCATGCGCTATTTATACTTTTTGAAATGATTACTGGTCGTAAACCAAGTGATAAATTCATGGAATATGCACAAATAGTAGGGATGGTGCTCATGTTTGGGCTTATGTTTTATGCATTAGGCTTGGACTTTTGGAGATTGTTTAAATAAGCGGTAATTTTGTAGGTTCACTTTAAATAATCATTTGCATATTTAATAGTGAAATGGGGTCGTATGGTTTTGACAGCAATCGTAGCGGTTGGGGTAAGCATGCAGTGCGTTGGATAATTAGCACTTTAATCTGAATATCAAACAATCAAACGGCGAAGCAAATTACGCCATGGCTGCTTAATTCAGTGAATTAACTTCCATTATGGTCGAGCGAGAAGGTAGGCCCGTTACCCGCTCCTCAGCCCAATCAAAACAAAACGGGATGCGATAAAAGTAGGCTGTGCCTTTTATTTAAGTACCATCCAGCTAAGTGAATAATTGGTTTGTGTTTTTCCTGTTATTTACCGACAAGTAATAAAACAATAAGCATGTAGAAGATCAATGGTAACATTGTTTGGACAGGGGTTCGACTCCCCTCGACTCCACATTAGAACAAATTGGTTAGGCGCCCCGATTTATCGGGGCGCTTTTTCTTTTCAAGTGCACAACACATAACCATCAAATTCAAGTCAGCAAATCCTTTCAAAATTGATCACTATGGGGTGTTTAATAAATTGCTTAACTAAATAAAATCAGTTTTATAAGTTCAAAATAGTTCATTTATAGATTCGTAATTCCTTAACAGTAGCTCATAATTTTGCATTAGATTTGACTATTGATTTTTGTTTTTAAAACTTATCTAATATGATTAAGCAGTTAAAATGGCTTTTGTTCATTTTGTTGACCTTTAATAGTCAATTGGTTAATAGCCAAGAAACTTTTCATTTTACGCAAGGGTTATTTATACCAGGCATACATCATTATGGCAGAGAAGCTATTTATACAGATAGCTTGGCCTTCCAGCTGTATAATCAAACTTTAGAAAAGCCAAGTTTAGGTAATATATTTTGGACAGGAACAAATCAATCTTCAAAAAGTTGGCGACAAATTAATGCAAATAGCAATCATATATTTGAATCCAGGGGTTTTGGTGTGGGTGGGTATCTTTATCTTACCTATAATGCATCAGAATCCAAAAATGTATTATTACATATAAAAGGGAATAGCTCCGTTTATGTTAATGGCGTGCTGCATGCAGGGGATCCTTATAGTTCAGGCTGGTTATATATTCCAATAAGTCTTAAAAAAGGGGAAAATGAATTTTATATTAGAAAATATTTTCAAACGACAGCTTCAATTATTTTTCCTATAAAGCCGATAAGTATTTTCACTGATGATGCCACAGTTCCTAATATTGTATTGAATTTACAAAATGGAATTTTACAAGGAAGTGTTGTGATTGTGAATTCAAGTTCAAAAAATCTGAGTCAGCTTGAATTAAAATCTGTAGTCGCCGGAAAATCAATGCAAACGAATATTCCATCCATTCCTGCATTATCAAGTCGTAAAATTACTTTTTCGTTTGATGCAAGTGGGGTTAAACAAACAGGCAATTATGATTGTCAATTAACATTACTTGATCATCAAAAAACAATTGATGAAAATAAAGTCCTTTTAGTTTCGGTCGATTCAACTGCACATTATAGTACTACATTTATAAGTCATATAGATGGTAGTTTACAGTATTATGCGGTAACCCCTCAGCTGAATGGCACTAAAAATAATGCAGCTTTATTTTTATCTGTTCATGGTGCAGGTGTTGAAGCAATTGGTCAGGCAAAAGCTTATCGATCTAAAGATTGGGGTACATTGGTGGCGGCAACCAATCGTCGACCTCGTGGATTTAATTGGGAGGATTGGGGTCGAATCGACGCATTAGAAGTGTTATCCATTGCAAAACAAAAATTCAATCCTGATCCGCAGCGTATATATTTGACGGGTCATTCCATGGGTGGGCATGGAACTTGGTTTTTAGGAGCAACCTATCCAGGAAATTGGGCAGCTATTGCGCCAAGCGCAGGATATCCAACACTAAAATCATATGGTTCTGCGGACGGTGTAATTCCAGAAAATAGTAAACATCCAATTGAACAACTATTACTACGCTCGGGCAATCAAAGTGATGTAATTAAGTTGGCAAATAATTATAAACCTTTTGGTGTTTATCTATATCACGGTAGTTCAGACGAAGTGGTGCCGGTCGATTATGCACGCCAAATGAAAAAAGTATTAGCACAATTTCATCCAGATTTTAGTTATTATGAATATCCCTTTGGATCACATTGGTTTAGTAACGAAAGTGTGGATTGGAATCCGCTATTTGATTATTTTAAATGGCATACCAGATTAAAAGACAGTGCTGTAAATCAGATTGATTTTACTACTTCTAGTCCTGGTATTTCATCCGAGTATCGTTGGGTTTCTTTGATACAACAAATTCACCCTTTACAATACAGCAATATTCAATTAAATCGTGATAAAATTGCAAAGCAAATAAAGGGCACCACAAAAAATTGTAAAATAATTAAATTTGATCTTTCTCAATTTGATAACAATACCTCAATTAATATTTTACTTGATGGTAATGCGCCTATTTTATACAAAACACAATCGGCATCTGATAGTATTATACTTGAATTAAAGAATGATCAGTGGGTCCTTAGCAAGATGCCAGGTTTTCATGATAAGGGGCCACATAGGTATGGTACATTTAAAGATGGATTTCGCAACAATATGCTATTTGTATATGGGACTGTTGGGTCAACACAAGAAAATGAATGGAGCTTAAATAAAGCCAAATACGATGCGGAAACATGGTATTACCGTGGAAATGGGTCGGTAGATATTATTCCAGATTTGGAGTATAAAAAAAATAAATACCAAGATAGGGGTGTTATTCTATACGGTAATAAAAATACGAATGCAGCTTGGGACATTTTGTTGAATGATTGTCCGATTCAAGTTTCAAGAAACAAAGTTATTGTTGGAGATAAAATATGGGCCGGCAATGACTTGGGGGCTTATTTTATTTGGCCTATTTCTGGTTCCCCTGTAGCTTCTGTTGCCGTGGTAACAGGAAGCGGTATACAAGGGATGCATGCTGCTTTTGCGAATCAATATTTTGCAGGTGCTAGTGGGTATCCTGATTTTATGATATTTAGCTTAGATATGCTACATGCAGGAGCAAATGCTATTAAAATGGCTGGTTTTTTTGACAACGAATGGAAGATAAGTGCAAACGAAATGGAACAACAATAATTAATAAGATTATCTTATGAAGCAAATTCTTAAAAACGAATTTACCATTGCATTGGTCGCTGCCATGTTATTTATTCCATTTTTAGGGAATGTGCATTTGTTTGATTGGGATGAAATTAATTTTGCGGAAAGTGCAAGAGAGATGATTGCTTCTGGAAATTATTTTGCGGTTCAAATTAATTTCACTCGTTTTACGGAAAAGCCGCCACTTTTTTTCTGGATGCAGGTTTTGAGCATGAAAGTTTTTGGTGTTAATGAATTTAGTGCGCGTTTTCCCAATGCCATTTGCGGAATTATAACATTAGTAGTTTTATTTAGAATAGGGAAGCAAATTTTCAATGAACATTTTGCGCGCATCTGGGTGATGGTTTATTTGGGTACTTTTGTTACTTTTTTGTATTTCAAAAGTGGTATTATAGATCCTTGGTTTAATTTATTTATTTTCCTAGCGATCTATCATTTCTATTCCTTAACAACTAGCATTCAAGTGCATCGCCTTAAGCAGGCTGCTTTAACTGGTTTATTTTTAGGGTTGGCGGTATTAACAAAAGGGCCCGTGGCAATTTTGATTGCGCTATTAACCTATCTAGTAATCGTAGTATTGCATCGTTTTCGCTTTTTTATAAATGGCAAAGAGTTCATAATTGTATTTGCAACCACATTGATGGTGTGCTTTGGATGGTTTGGTGTTGATTTAATTCAAAATGGTCCCAGTTTTTTAATTGAATTTTTGCAGCGACAAATAGCCATTTTTAGCACCAGTGATGCAGATCACGGTGAGCCGTTTTTTTACCATTGGTGGGTTTTGTTATTGGGCTGTTTTCCCGCATCTGTATTTTTTATGAAAGGGATGTTTGTTCAAGTTGAACGAAAGGAACAAAAAATATTCAAGCAATGGATGGTGGTTTTATTTTGGGTTACCTTATTGCTATTTTCAATAGTAAAAACAAAAATTGTTCACTATTCCTCACTTTGCTGGTTTCCTTTAACTGCGATTGCAAGTATGTATTTATATGACATTTTCAACAACAAAGTAAGGCGCATGCATCTTGTATTCAAATTATTAATAGGTGTTATTGGTATTTTATTATCCTTGATTTTAATTACAATACCATTTGCACTAATCAATAAAGCAGCTTGGGTTCATTTACTAGAGGATCCATTTGCGCGCGCCAACTTACAAGCGGAGGTACAATGGCATTGGATCGATGGTATCGGAGGGATTGTTTTATTAATAGGTGTTTTGTTTTACTTAATTAGTAAGCAAAATAATTTAAAAACAAGTTTGCTTTTTATAAGTGTGACGGTAAGTTGTTGGTATACTTCAATCATTATTGTGCCAAAAATTGAAGCTATTAGCCAGCGCGCTAATATTGAATTTTTTGAAAAAAGACAAGGAGAGGACTGTTATGTTGAAACAATGGGCTATCGAAGTTATGCGCAATATTTTTATTCCAAAAAACAGGCGTATAATGGGGCGCAAAGAATTAAAATTGACAGTGTATTGGCGGGCGGAAGTTTGCAGCCAGATACACTAACCACAAAGCAAAAGGAAATTAATTTTAATCAGTGGGTATTATATGGTCAAATAGATAAGCCAGCTTATTTTTCAATTAAGATTCAAAATAAGCAAATGTTAGATACCCTTCCTGAATTGAATCAACTATACGAAAAAAATGGGTTTGCCTTTTACAAACGCCTTCCAAAGTAATTAGGTAGAAAACTAGTGCTTGTGTTTGTAGATTGGGGAATTATATAAACCTAATTGCTTGAAAAAATAGCCAAAGGAAACACCAAGTACACCAATGCCATATTGAATACTGCGTTTCAGATTAATGGAGGACGCATCGTCAAAATATTTGGTAGGGCAGGTAACTTCGCCAATTTCAAATCCCGCATCAAAAATTTGTGCAATCATTTCATTGTCAAATACAAAATCATCGTTATTTGCTTCGTAATTCACCTTTAATAAAACTTCTTTGCTAAATGAACGATAGCCTGTATGATACTCGCTTAGCTTCTGGTTCATTAAAATATTTTGCGTCAACGTCAATATACGATTGGCAATAAATTTATACATCGGCATGCCACCTTTTAATGCACCTTTTCCTAAAATTCTTGATCCAAAAACAACAGGGTATAAGTCATTCGCAATGATGCTACTCATTGCTAAAATAAGTTTAGGAGTGTATTGGTAGTCGGGGTGTAACATGACTACGATATCTGCATTCAATTCAAGTGCTTTATTGTAACATGATTTCTGGTTACCGCCATACCCTTTATTTTGGGTATGGGTAATGATATGCTTAATACCCAAACGCTCCGCTTCAATAACGGTATGATCCTTACTTGCGTCGTTCACTAAAATAACATCATCTACAATATCAAATGGGATTTCATTATAAGTTTGCTCTAATGTTTTTTCTGCATTGTATGCAGGCATAACCACCACCACTTTTTTACCGTTAATCATTTTCGAAAAATTTAATTAGCCTAACTGTTATCCAAATACTTGGCAAAAATAGCTTTTTTTAGATAGATAAGGCGATAGGTAACCAAATCAGGTATAAATAGCAGTAAAAGCCCTTGAAATAGGGCCTTAATCACTTTCACATACTTTATTCAATGCTAATTTTTGCATCTAATTTACCCGTATAATAAATATTTATTTTCTGTTGTGCGCGAATAATAATGAAGTTGTGTTTTTGGAGATTACTAGCGCTTGATAATACTAGCGACATTAATTTATTAATTGAATTTGTTTTTTCGCCATTCATTCCTATAATTAAATCCCCCGTTTTAAATCCAATTTGATCAAGGGGGCTTTCATTTTTAATTTCACCTAAAGCAACGCCAGATACTTCAAATCCAACCCCAAATGCCGACATGGATTCATCCTTGGGCTCCGTAATTTTGGTGCCCATCCATAAGGCAGTGATTGCTTTTGTTTTATTTACTTTATTAAGTAAAGTGGGGAATGTTGGAATTTTTGCAATGCTTTTTAATTTGTGATTCGTAACGCCAAAATGGGACATGTCAAAATTGACAAAGCCTAATTTCGATAAAGCTGCTTTGTTTAAAACAGTAAAATCGCCAACTGTAGGATTTTTAAATTCCGGGTCGCCCATGATTGAATTTGAATCACATCCGTTTTGAATGAACAAATGATTATTGGAAGTATCGCCCATGAAAAAGTTGGCATCGATTAATTTTCCCCATTTTTTATTTTCGCCAATGGTGTTGTTCATTAATATTTCCTTGTAAGTGCCAAATAATATATTTTTTGTAAAAACATCACCGCTTTCCTTATACCATACATGCGGATGAAAGCTATTATTGATAATAATATTATTGGTAGCTGTTCTGTTATAACCTTCTCTAAATTTCAAACCCCCATTTAATAATAAATTATTATGAACTTCATAATGGCTTGAGCCATCATCCAAGTCAATGTCCCAACCATGGTCACATCTCCAGCGGTTATGACGAATAATATTTTTGTCAAGCATATCTAAAAAGGGGAGGCTATTATTTTTTGCCACCTGATCGTGTACTAAGCGCTGACTTGGACTCCAGTACCTATCTCTACCCCAGGAATTAAAACTTCCATGATCCCCAGTTTCAAGTACTGTATTAAATATGTCCGAATTTTCAATAATATGTCCGCCAAATGCACCTTCACTAATATTGATACCTGCTCTTGGAACATCATAAATAGAACTATGATTAACATGAATTTTATGCGCGATTGAAATTTGAATTGGTGCAGTTTGTTTTTCAACCCTGCCCGTCATGGTGATTAAACAATCCTCCACTAAGCAATTACGAGGGTAGTTATTATTTAATGGCCCCTTGGTGGTATCAAGTGTTTCATAATTTTGACGACCGTACCCAATTTTTCTATTGCGAACAGCCAAAGTATCACCCACAAATACAATACCACTAGCACCACTATTGTGTATATAACAACTTTTAATAATTATATTTTTATTATAATGATTAACTAGGATGGTATTGCCGCCCACTTGGTCAAACTCGCAGTTGCTGATTTCACAATTTTCAGCCCCTGTAAAAACAATGGCACCGCCTCTATAGATGGTCCAGTCCGAGCGTAATAAGGGATCCTTGTTTTCCATAAAAGTGCGCGCGGTATGTCTAAATACAAATCCCTTAATATTAATATTTGTTACGGGGTTTTCAATGCTGCCATTGATTTCAATCAAATGGGGTAGACGTACTACCTCTACTTTTGCATCATTGATGTTTTTATTCTTTGGATAATAATAAAGTTGATGTGTTGCTTCGTTTAGGAACCACTCGCCAGGCGCATCTAATTCCTCAAAAATATTTTCAACCATTCTAAATACGGGGTGCATTTTGGATGGGCGATTATTTTGCCATCCGCCTTCCATGAGGAGTGTATTATTTTTATCTTTTCCTTTTATCAGCCAATGCATATCGCCCCACAAATTTTCATGCATTGCATGAATATAGCCGCCTTCAGGATGATTCCATTTATCAATTCGGGATGGCAATAGCACATCTGCTAGCGAATCAAAAATCGCATTGTGACTTAAATCCCAGCTATCAAATACGTTTTTACCAAGTTGTGCATTTGGATATCTTGCCATTGGTTGTCTTTCCCCGTTAATATATAATTGATCAATTTTAGTACCTGGTAAAACATCGGTTACATAAATTCCATTTTTATATAATGCCCATTTCACTTTTAATTGTGCGCCACCACTAATTATTGCGCCCCCTTCATTTTCGGCACAGTAGGTGATGGAAGCTTTTCCAATTTTGCTATCTTTTTGCGAAAAATGAATGGTATTCGGTAAATAATAAGTACCATTTTTAAATATGACTTGCACGGAAACTGTTGGGTCGCTTTTTCGTGCAATATATTGTGCGCGTTCAAAGCTGGCTACTGGATGATTAATATCACCGGTGGCATGGTCATTTCCTTTGTTTGAAACGTAAATTTTTATTTGCGCATTTGCAGTAATCATCGTTAAGCCAAAGAGTATATAAATAAGAAGGCTGACTTGCTTTTTCATTATAGGTAGGGTGTGATTATTTATAACTAATGTGTATTTGTAGGGTGGTTATTTTGAAATTAATCATTTTTATGGACAAAAGCCCAATGGGTATGATACATCATAATATATAGGGCAGTTCGCCTATTTTTGATTTTCATATTGTAATATTTTGTAAATTCAAACCTCGTAAAGTTAATCGCAACTATCTATAAATAAAATACTATTCAAAATGATATCCAAATTTAAATCCATTTGCATTTTTATATTCTTACTAGTTGGAAGTATAAATGTATTCGCTGCCGGGGAAACGCCAAAGCGACAACCCATTGAAGGTAGATGGGATTTGACGGTTGATTTAGGGGACCGTTTAGCTGCCTCCTGGTTGGAAGTGCGCTTGTCGGGTATTCAAACATTAACAGGGCATTTTGTAGCTGATGGTGGAAGTGCGCGTCCGATATCTGAAGTTATTTTTAAAGACAATAAAGTTTCTTTCCATATACCAGCACAATGGGAAGTAACTGATAAAGAATTAATCGTGGAAGGTGTTTTAAAAGACGGGAAATTATCTGGCACCATGATAACCCCAAGAGGACAAACCCTTACTTGGGTAGGTGTGCCTGCACCAAGTTTAAAAAGAGACAAGGCACCTGTTTGGGGAAAGCCAATACAAATATTTAATGGCAAAAATTTAGATGGTTGGCAAGCATTAGGTAATGACAATCAATGGGTGGTCGAGAATGGAATTTTAAGAAGTCCACGTCCAGGATCAAATATTAGAACCACCCAAACTTTTAATGATTTTAAATTACATATTGAATTTCGTTATCCGAAAGAAAGCAATAGCGGTGTTTATTTAAGGGGGCGTTATGAAGTACAAGTAGAAGATAGTAAGGGTATGGAAGCTACCAATATACATTTAGGTGGTTTATATGGTTTTATTGATCCCTTGGAAATGGTGGCAAAGGAACCAGGTGTTTGGCAATCCTTTGATATTACTTTGGTTGGTCGCATTGTCACGGTCATTGCCAATGGTAAAATAGTTATACAAAATCAAATTATTCCAGGTATTACTGGCGGTGCTTTGGATAGTCGAGAGGGGGAGCCAGGCCCCATTATGATGCAGGGTGACCATGGCGTTATTGAATATCGCAATATAGTGATCACCCCTGCGAAATAAAGTAAGTTAATTTAACGTCAAATACACTCTTTGCTAATTATTGGTTAAAACGATAAATAGATAACTATTTAATATCAATGTAATTATTGATATTAATCATATTTATTAAATTGGGGATGTAGTTATTTCGCTTACTTTTTATAATTAAGCAAAATGGTACATCCTTTTAATTACACTTCCGCAAATGAAGCACTTCAATTGATTCAGAGTGGACATCGAATTTTTATACACGGCAGTGCTTGTACGCCTCAGTTTCTTTTAAGTGAATTAGCGAAACAGAAGGATCGATTAGTAGGCACGGAGATTATATCCATTACCCTTCAAGGTAAAATTGCTATTGCCGAACCTGGATATGAAAAATCATTTCATATTAATTCTCTTTTTGTTTCTGAACCAATTAGGCAAGCAGTGCGTGAAGGACGGGCCGATTATATTCCTGCATTTTTAAGCGACATTCCTGATATGATTCGAACTGTGCTGCCAGTGGATGTTGCATTAGTGCAGGTATCGCCGCCAGATATTCATGGGTATTGTACTTTAGGTACTTCAGTAGATGTTGCTAGAACTGCTGTGAATTGTGCGAAATTTATTATTGCGCAAGTGAATCCTCAAATGCCACGAACACATGGAGATGGCATGATTCATACAGATCGATTTGCGGCGATGGTTTTTCATGATGAAGTATTACCAGAAATGGATTATAGTGCAAAAATTACTTCAGTGGAATTGGCATTAGGTAAAAATGTCGCTAATTTAATTGAAGACGGAAGTACTTTGCAAGTAGGTATTGGCAGTATTCCCGACGCTGTTTTAAAATCATTATACGGCCATAAAAATTTGGGCATGCATACAGAGATGTTTAGTGATGGGGTGATTGACTTATTTGAAAAAGATATCATCAATAACACCAAGAAAAAAATTCATCCAAATAAGTTAATTACCTCTTTTGCATTAGGGACAAAAAAATTATACAATTATGTAAATGATAATCCTGCGATACATTTTTTAGATATTGATTACGTAAATGATCCGCATGTAATAAGGCGTAATCCAAAAGTGATTGCTATTAATAGTGCAGTTGAAGTTGATTTAACAGGACAAATTTGTGCTGATAGTATTGGTGCTTATCAATATAGCGGGATAGGAGGACAGATGGATTTTATGCGGGGTGCTGCATTAAGTGAAGGTGGAAAACCAATCATCGCCATTACAAGCAGAACTGCAAAAGGTGTTCCCAGAATTGTTCCTTTTTTAAAACAAGGGGCTGGGGTAGTAACAACTCGGGGTCATATACATTATGTGGTATCTGAATATGGTGTCGCCTACTTGTATGGAAAAAATTTAAGACAAAGAGCTAAGTTGTTAATTGATATTGCCCATCCAGATGACCGTGAATTTTTATTACAACAATGTCATGAAAGGTTCAAGTTGTTTGTTTAAATAAAAATAGCAACTCAAAAATGAATTGCTATTTTTAAAATATTAATAAAGGTATTATCTTTCAAAGACTACTTCTTCGTAGGGTATTCTGAAACGGGGCCCCCAAACACCATCATTCGTTCCTTTGCCCACACTAATAATCATATTTATTTCAGCACCACTCGGTAAATTCAATTGTTTTTTTACACGTACTTGATCAAAACCTTCCATTGGACAGGATTCAAAACCTTCTGCTGCAATGGAAAGCATAAATGTTTGTGCAGCTAATGCGCATGATTTATGCACGGTGATTCTTTGATCTGCTTTTCCGCCAAATCGAATAAAGGGTTTCCTTAATCCCATAAAAAAACTCATGCATCTGCGTATGAAAGCGAAAACTCCAAAAATATCACTGCGGTAGGCCAAGGGCATTAATTTTCCGTAATAATCTAATCCTCTTTTTTCTAATTTATTTGGTTCACCTTTGATAGCATCCCTTAATCTATTGTAATTCCATTTAGCACGTTGTGGCCATAAATCCTTTCTTGTTACAAAAACCACCATTTGTTTCGCAGTTTTTGCGGCAGATTGTCCAAGACACAATGCGGTGTACTTTTCTCTTTCTTCCTTATTCTTGATCCAATAAAACTCCCATAATTGCATATTGCTACTATTCGGGGATAATATCGCTCTTTCCAAACTTCGTTTGATGACATCATCTGGCACTTCCACCAATGGGTCAAATTTTCGGTTAGAACGGCGACGATCAATTATTTCTTGAAATTGGTTGGAAAGCATGAAGTACTATTTATTTTAATTAATTTTACGCAACCAAATGGTTGTTATTATATAACAGTATATTGGTCATTCGGTTGGATCCGGGTGCAAATTAAATTAAACTTTATAAAGCTATGTTAAAAAGAATTATAATTTTCTTGTTAGTCATCCTTGTCGTGTTGGGGGGATTGTCATTTACACCTCAGTTTTCCCATTTAAAAAACTTTGCTATTTGGGGGAAACATAGTATTCATGACTATAAAACACATCCTACTCGTTTGGTAGCAAGTGGAGGTGCGCCTCAATATTGGCCATTGGACTCCAACTATAATAAAGGGGTCATACCGGATTCCTTAATGGCAGTGATTGATTCAAATGACACCCATGCATTTATTGTGATTCAAAATGGAAAGTTGTTATATGAAAAATATTGGGATGGTTATACACCCAAAACATTAAGCGGGTCTTTCTCGGCTGCGAAAAGCATTATCTCCTTATTAATTGGTATTGCGCTTGATGAAGGAAAGATTAAATCATTGGATGAGCCTGTTGGAAATTATGTACCTCATTTTAAAAATGAGGGTTTGGATAAAGTACGTATCAAGGATTTGTTAACTATGAGTTCAGGTACCAATTATCGCGAATCTGATTTAAGCTATTTTAGTTTAAATGCCTCGGCTTATTATGGGGACGATGAGGGCTATTTAATAAGCCAGTTAAAAGCAAAGGAGCCGGCTGGTGTCAATTGGAATTATCGAAGTGCTGACACACAAGTGCTTGGATTTATTGTCGAAAAAGTATTTGGTCAAAATATTTCAGAATTAGTTTCGGAAAGATTTATGAAACCGATGGGTGCAGAAGCAGATGCATTGTGGTTATTAGACGGTAACAAAACCCATGAAAAAGCGTTTTGCTGTTTTAATGGAGTAGCGCATGACTATGCAAGATTTGGTCAGTTGGTTTTAAATAATGGACAATGGAATGGCAAGCAAATTGTTTCTGAAAGTTATATTAAGGCTGCAACCACACCTGCTTCCTATTTAAAGGATCCTTATGAAGATGGCAAGCCTGTTGATTTTTACGGCTATCAATATTGGATATTTAAGGAACAAGGGCATGAAGTGGTCGCTCAAAATGGTTTGTTTGGGCAATATGTTTATATTATAAGAGATAAAAATGCAATTGTGGTTCGTTTGGGTGAATCCAAAGTGACGAAGCCTATTCATCATCATCAACCTGAAAATTTTAGTTTTGCAGCTGCGGCTTTGTCATTGTTGAAATAAGAAATTTAGAATTGCTAAAAAT
>CALLKA010000134.1 GCA_938008665.1 uncultured Bacteroidota bacterium | reverse complement strand
GTCCGGGATTATTTTTAGTTCCACTTCTATTGCTTATAGGATTGTATAAAATCACCTATGATTTCTTTAAAAAGGAATTGTATCTGGATGCAGGTCTAGCCACTAAATCAGCTATTGCAAAAACAGAAAATTTTACTTGGCTGAATCAGTTTGGAACCTTAGGCACATTTTTGAAAAATGACATCAAATTAATCAAGCGAAACAAACGTTCTAAAACTACTGTGGGCATGAGTATTTTGTTTTTGTTTTACGGGTTTATTTTTTTTAACAACCCAACTCAACCACAATTCATGCAAATTTTCGCAGGTATTTTTGTCACAGGTGGCTTTTTGTTCACTTTTGGTCAGTTTGTGCCAAGTTGGGACAGTCAATACTATCCATTAATGATGACCCAAAACATTTCATATAAGAACTATTTGACTTCAAAATGGTGGTTGATTGTGATTGCAACAGTAATTTCTACCGTAATATCTTCCTTTTATATCTACCTCGGTTGGGAGATCTATCTGATTATTTTGGCGGGTGCTATTTATAATATTGGCATCAATTCACATTTGGTTTTGTACGCAGGGGCTTACACCAAAACACCGATTGATTTATCATCAAGTAAAGGGGCTTTTGGGGATAAAAAAGCGTTTAATTTACATACGACATTAATTTCTTTACCAAAGATTGTCTTACCCGTTTTACTGTATGCTTTAGGCAAATACTTGGAAGGACCCAATACAGGTTTGGCTCTTGTGGCAGGTGCTGGACTAATCGGTTTTGCATTACGCGACCGGGTTTTTTCTCAAATTGAAAAAGTCTATAAAGCAGAAAAATACAAAACCATTCAAGCCTACAAACAAAACAATTAATATTCAGTTTTTGGTTGTTTTCTAAAGCACCTTTTAAACTAATAATCTTATAAACTAATAACCTTTTCACCATGATCCAAATCAACCAACTTTCAAAAAAATACAACGGAACTACCGTTTTACATATCGATAATTTAAGCATTCCAAAAGGACAAAGTTTTGGACTAGTAGGTAATAATGGCGCTGGAAAAACCACCTTTTTCAGTTTGCTTTTGGATTTAATCCAACCTACAACTGGCGAAATTTTAAACAACGAAATCCCAGTGCATACTAGTGAAAATTGGAAACCTTTTACCGCCTCTTTTTTGGACGAAAGCTTCTTAATTGGGTACTTAACTCCCGAAGAATATTTCTATTTCATTGGCGATTTGCGTAGACAAAATAAAGCTGATGTAGATGCGCTTTTAGCTAAACACCAAGAGTTTTTCAATGGCGAAATTTTAAACAACAAAAAATACTTGCGCGATTTATCAAAAGGGAATCAGAAAAAAGTAGGGATTATAGCCACTTTGATAGGCAATCCTGAAGTAGTTGTTTTAGACGAACCCTTTGCAAATTTAGACCCCACTACAGTCAATCGTTTGAAAAAAATCATCAAGGAGTTAAGCGAAAATCCGCAAGTAACTATTTTGGTTTCAAGTCACGATTTGCAACATACAGTGGAAGTGTGCGATAGAATTGTAGCTTTGAATAAAGGTGAAGTGGTCAAGGACATTGTAACGTCAGCAGAAACGCTGCAAGAACTAGAGGCCT
>CALLKA010000133.1 GCA_938008665.1 uncultured Bacteroidota bacterium | reverse complement strand
CATCATTTTAAGCGGAGGCAATGTAGACTTGAGCAAGTTTAAAGATTGGTTTTAAGCAAATAGTGCTATATAATAGGCTACTCGATTAAAAAGGCATAGTACTATTCCAAATTCAAAGCATTAAAAAAATGCGCCTCGTCGATTTCTTTAATTTGTCCTGGCGATATATATTCCACAGTAAGGTCTTCTATCGACCATCTTACTAAACGAATGCATCGATGATGCATCGCGGCCACCATCTTACGTACTTGATGAAATTTACCTTCTGTTAATTCAATCTTCAACCAATCTGATGATTGATTTTTGTGCAATACAACTCCATTATCCCACAAAGCAGTTGGAGGATCTATTAACGCTACTTTGCAAGGCGCCGTAGTATAAGTGGTACCATTGGGGGCAGAGATCACTACCCCATTCTGCAATGATTCCAAGGTCGATGGATTGACTTTATTCTTGACTTGTACTAAATAAGTTCTTGTATGCGGACGAATCCCTTGGAATAATAATTTTGTTACTTTTTTATTGGTCGTTAATAGTAACAAGCCTTCAGACATTTGATCAAGCCTGCCAATAGCATGCGTCCCCTCTGGAAAATCAAAATGAATATTTGAAAGTAGTTGAACTTGATGCGTACTTACAAATTGCGACACCATATTCATTGGCTTATTCAATAAAAAGTACCGGTGTGCATTCATAGCGGCAAATTACTTAATATTGCGTATGGAACAAACGCATAAAGACCCTTTGCACGGAAAAACACTCGCATTTATTGTAGAGGAGTTAGTTCGCCATTTTGGATGGGAGGATCTAGGGCAACATATTCCCATTAACTGCTTCAATATTGACCCAAGTATTCAATCAAGCTTAAAATTTTTACGCAAAACCCCTTGGGCTAGAAAAAAAGTAGAGGAGCTCTACATTCGCATGATTAGCTAACATCTCGGACGAAACATGCAATTACATAAAGGATTTTAGCTTTTCTGAAAGCACATTTGCGGGTTGCACTCCAGGCTGTCTCCAAACAATTTCTCCATTTTTAAAGATGGCTAATGTAGGCACACTGCTTACATTCAATTGTGAAGCCAATTGTTGATTTTTATCTACATCTATTTTTACAATACGAACTTGACCCCCTAACTGTTGACTTACTTGTTCTAAAATCGGCTGCATCATTTTACATGGACCACACCAAGTGGCAAAAAAATCAACTAAAACCGGTTTATCACCTTTAATAATGGTTCCGAATGTTTCTGTATTTGACATGTCTTTAGATTTAATTCCTAATGATTATTTGATTTCAGTGAATTCAACTTTTTCCGTTTTCTGTATTGAGCGATACCTCGGATTTACCCCACAACCTGATTGATAACCACAGCCCACTTTATATTTTGCACTTACCAATGAAAATAAGGCAAAAAAAGCACCAAAACCACCAGCAACCATGTCCTTTGTTTGGATTCCCACAATAACCATTGCCCCACTCATCATTAATCTAAACATCAAAATCCAATCAATTTTACTAAGTAGCTTTCTCATAAAATACATTTATAATACAAAGTTACATAACGGAATAAAATCATTGCGTGATAAATATCACCCAACATACCATCTATTTCACCGACTTTTGATCAATCAATTAATGAACATAAACTATTTACCATGTTTGGATTTTTGAAAAATTTATTTGGGCCAAAAGCAGATTTTAAAGCCCTAGTTGAAGCTGGTGCAGTCATAATAGACGTACGTACTCCTCAAGAATATGACGCAGGACATATCAAGACCTCAAAAAATATACCTTTACAAACGATACAAAAAGCTATACCCGAATTAAAAAAATCAGGAAAAGTAATTATCACCGTTTGCCGAAGTGGCTCAAGAAGTGGGATGGCAAAATCGATCTTGAAATCTGCAGGCATCGAAGTGTACAATGGCGGGCCTTGGAATGTATTGAAATCTAAAATATAAATGCTAATTCATGCTACTTTCATTCGTTAAAAAATACCAACGTAATTTAATAGGCATCGTCATTGGCGCAATAGCTGGTTGGCTATATTGGCATTTTGTTGGATGTAGTTCTGGCACTTGTGCTATTACATCCAAACCAATGAATAGTAGCCTATATGGTGCTTTGATGGGGTATTTAATAGCGGGGATGTTTCAGAAAGATGTTAAATAAATGCCAATGCTTAAACCATTGGGTAAATAGCTTGTCTTAGTTTGGAAACCATGCATTTAAACAAGCTAAATTTATCCTATGCGTATACAGACTCTTATTACAGCAACCCTTATTGCGGGCATTTTTGGCATGATAGGATGTGCAAAAAATGATACAATCACCCTCCTTCCAACAACTGCTACTACTACAACTCAAATAACGACAATAACCGACCCTTATGCTACAATCAAAATAACATTTGGCACCGCAATTGATCCTAATAATTTAGAGAACTATGCCAATCAAGGCAAACCTGCCTATATCTTAAAAAATAATTTAGGCAACAATACCATCACTGATAAAACCGCCACATTGGGCAGGGTTTTATTTTATGACAAAAATTTAAGCATCAATAATACCATTTCCTGTGCAAACTGTCATCAACAAAAATTTGCATTTGGTGATACAGCCATTGTGAGTGCGGGCGTGGAAGGGGGATTAACCATTCGTCATTCAATGCGATTAATCAATACAAGATTTGCCAATGAGGCGAAGTTTTTTTGGAATGAACGAGCTGTGAATTTAACTACGCAAACAACCATGCCCATAGTTGACCATCTTGAAATGGGTTTCAGTGGTGAAAATGGAAGGGGTAATTTCACAACACTTACAAATAAACTAAGTACGATTAATTACTACAAGGAGCTATTTAAATTTACCTACGGAGATACCATCGTCACAGAAAATAGAATACAAACTTCTTTGGCGTCGTTCATCAATAGTATACAATCATTTGATTCTAAATATGATATAGGCAGAGCACAAGTGAACAACGACAATCAGCCATTCCCTAATTTTACAGCGACTGAAAATCAAGGCAAAACGCTATTCATTACAGCTCCTGTGTTTAATGCTAATGGGATTAGAACAACAGGGGGCCTGGGTTGTAATGCATGTCACAACGCACCTGAATTTGATATTGATCCAAATACATTAAACAATGGTATCATTGGTATTGCCAATAGCGCCAACGGAATTGATCTCACGAATACAAGAGCTGGTAGCTTAAGAGACCTCACCAATGCAGCTGGGGCAGTCAATACACCAATGATGCATACTGGCGTATTAA
>CALLKA010000132.1 GCA_938008665.1 uncultured Bacteroidota bacterium | reverse complement strand
AGAAACAGTTCGTTGAGTAATGGGGTTGTTTCAATAAATCGAGCTATTTGAATGGACTTAATTTTAAAAGGGGCGTAGGGTATGTTCATTTCTATACATTTCCTTTCTATTTCGTCACAAACTTTATCGATTGTTAATCCTTGTCTATTATTTTTTGGTGTACGTAATAGCCTATGTGCCATTGCTTTTGTAGTACTTTCTGCAAAAGTGGTAAGGTGGGATTGTATTGCTAATTCAAAACTGGTCGCTTCTTTCTTTAATTCTTTTATATATGCTAGGAAAATAATAAAAGCATCAAGTAAAATTTTATCTTTTGATGTTTTAGTAACAGAGGGGTGAATGCGAAATGAAAATTGGATAGCTGGATCCACGGCTAAGTAACTTTTTTTAGTAAGGGCAATCCATAGTTGTGCATCTGCATATATCAAATTAGGAAAATTAGTTGGGATGCCTCCAATAGCATCGTAATCCTCGGATTTGAAAACATAGCCAGTAGCCATAATATCAATGGTCTCTTTTAAAGTATACTCCAAATAATCTGAGGCGGTCATTTGGGTAGGTAGTGACTGACATTTTTTTATGGTTTCACTATTGCTGTTGATATAGTTAAAATGGGTATGATACAAACTTGCTTCAGGGTATGCATTAATCAAGTTATTAATACTTGATAGGAATCCTTTACTTAAAATATCATCATAACCTAAAATGGTCATGTATTCTTTTTTATCAAGGTCTTTGATGCGTCCCCAATTTTGCAAAATATCCAAATTTTTATCAGAAAGTTGGACAGAAATTTTTGGGTTATTTAAATCTTTTATTGCATGTAGTGCATCATCTGTATTACTGGTAATGTCAGCTAAAACAATTATTTCATAGTGCGGATAGTCCTGTGCCAAAACTGACTGCAAGCAATCAAGCAAATATTGCTTACCAGTTTTGAAAGGGATGATTATTGAAAAATTATTTATTTTACCGCTCATAGCTTCTACAAGATAAATATTTATAGTTAAAATTTAAACATATTCAATTTTTACTAGGTAAAAGAAGGCGGTTTTATGTAATTGGCTTAAATTTGGTTACACTAAATGAATTCTGGGATGAACATTGCTGGGGTTGTAATACTATATCATCCTGATATAAAGCAGTTATCTGCTAATATTAACACTTATGCTTCTGGACTTAAGCAACTCTATATTTACGATAACACTGAAACCCAAACTCCAGGTATTGAAGCAGCCTTACTTAGCCTACACCCAAATATAAAATATCAAAATTTTAATTCAAATGAGGGGATCGCTAAACGCTTGAATCAAGCAGTGGCACTTGCTACTCAAAATCAGTTTGATTATTTATTGACCATGGATCAGGACTCCTCTTTTAAACCGGGTGATTTTGAAAAGTACAAATCATTGATTCAAAAAGGCGATTTTACAAATGTTACGCAATTCGGTATTAACTGTCAGCCCAATATTACAATTCCAAGCGAAGCGCCGCAAGAAGCGCTTACCTTAATTACTTCAGGTTCCATTTTAAATTTGTCATTAGTAAAAAAAGTAGGGGATTTTAATGAGGGTTTATTTATCGATTTTGTGGACGCGGAATTTTCATACCGGGTGATCCAAGCCGGGTTTATTAATTTAATGTTTTCTAATATTCTGTTGAATCATGCCATCGGTGATTTGGTTTCTGGAAGATCAGTAGTAACATTAAAAAAATCATTACGCATCATTCATGCACCAGTAAGGGCGTTTTATATCACTAGAAATGGGCTTTTCCTGTTATTTAAACACAAGGGACTAAGTCCAGAAATGAAAAAGGATGTAATTAGGTGTATGAAAATTTTGAAGAACGATTTAATTTACCATCCGCATTTAGCGAAAGTGTATCTAAATGTCTTTAAAGGGTTTTTCGCCTTTTGTTTCAATTGTATGGGTAAAAGGTAAAACTAACCTTTACTGCTTAGTCGTAGCATTTCGTCTATAAAAATGCCTTTTAATTTTAAAGTTTGTAACACTTTATTCGTCCTAAGTAAAAGGTGAAACTTAAATTTTTCTGCAAAAGTCTTTTTTGATTTATCGTATTCAAATGACCACTGGCCTGTCATTTTAGAACTTGGTTTTACCATTGCTCTTTTCTCAAATAAAACAATACTATCATAATAATGTATCGTATTGGTTGTTTTGGTAAAATCATCCACTATAAAACTACTTTGTTCTGAATAATGGGCATTTAGCTGATCTATCAATGATTTGGTGTATTCAATAAAAGTGCCGTTTCTTTTATATCCGCCTCCATAGGCATTCATATAAGAGGTATGTACATCTTCACATAAATAAAGGCCGCCAATTTTAATATGCTTGTACAATTCTTCAAAGGATACAATTTGTTGGTCCTGTGTATGACCGCCATCATCAATTAAAATATCGATGGGTCCAATTTTTTCAATGATGGATCTAAGAAAATGGCGATCCTCTTGTGAGCCAATGAGTATATGGGTGTTTTCATCTTCTAGTTGCTTGCATCTTGGATCAATATCAATTCCCCAAATAGTTGCTTCTGGGCCAAAATATTTTCGCCACATTTGTAGGCTACCACCTTGGTAAACACCAATTTCAACAATTGTTATTTTTTTATTTCTATATTGATTAAAATATCGATCATACACATCAAAATAATGATCAAATTTATTAATCAATCTTTTTTCATTGTGTTCAAAATAATCTCTAAGCTCGTTCATTATATTATCGTTTAAATTATGTTATCCTAATAGTCCTTTTAATGCGTCAATCCTAAATTTTATTATAGGCCATATTTTACTTGGCGTAAACTGTAAGGCATATTTGAACCCTAATATTACTGCGGCCCCTAATTTTAAAAAATACTCAAATACTTTTATCAAATAAGTAGCTTTTGAAATTGCTAATGTTCTTGTTTTTTCACCGCGACCAATACCGCTTGCAACGCGGTACATATATTCCGAGGTCAATTTTTTCACTTCCACAACATGATGCACACAAATAGCTGGGTCATAATAAATAATATGGCCTAATGCAAGTATTTTATAAAATAATTCCTTTCCCTCTCCGCCAATTCTTAAAGTGCCAACTACACCAGGCAAATTCACATTAAAGCCGCCAATTTGTTCATACACTGATTTTTTAACGATCATATTTGATTCAAGTGGGTACTTCCCATTTTCAAAAGCGCAGGCGATAGGAGCATAGTTAAAATTACCTACAAGGGAGGAAACGTAGTAACTCATCCATTTAGGTTCAGCTGGAATATATTTCGGAATAATGCGCCCCCCAAAACCCACTGCATCCGGTTTATCTTGGATATGCTTTAAAATATTTTCAACATAATTAGGAGTGGCTACTGCATCATCATCCATAAAACAAACCCATTCTCCTTTGGCAATAGTTGCACCTGTATTGCGTGCAAAAGAAGCACCTTGTTTGGTTTCGCTGATGAATGTAAAGTGACCGTTATTATTTGTTTGCCTCCACGCTGTGTATACTTCCTTGGTATTGTCTGTTGAATTATTATCTACAATAATTACTTCAAATGAATTAAGCCCAGCGGATTGACAATATAAACTTGTCAATGCATCATTGATATAGCTTGCTCTGTTGTAACTACATATAATAATTGATAATATCATTCAGACGAATTAACTTTTAAGAAAGTGAATTTTCTTTCTTGAATGATTTAATGATTATTCCAATAAGTAATCCCCATAAGATGATGGATGCCATTGCCGATGCTCTTTGCGCCATTGCAATGGAGCTTGGTTTGAACTCGAATCGAATATTGTGTTTACCCGCTGGTACCACTAAGCCTCTTAAAACATAATTTGTTTTAATAATCGGTGATTCAACTTCGTCGATATATGCTTTCCATCCTAACTTATAATACACTTCGCTAAATACGGCAAATTGTTTTTGACTTGCATTGGAAATATAAGTAACAATATCATTTTTGTTGTCAACTAAATGAATGGTAGCAGCACTATCATAAGTGATCGCGGTTAAGTCATTTAATTTATCTTTTTCCTCGATGATTGCAGTATGCTTTGGATTAAAATTACTTAAGCTGCTCATGACCTCAGCAGGTCCCTTTTTATATTCAATTCCTTTGACAAACCATACATTGCCTAAGGCTTCTGGATTTGCGATGGTATCAGTGGCTATATTTCCTGTGATTACATATTTGGTATTCATCATGTTTACAACAGGTAAACAATTTGGGAACTTATACCATTGGTTTTCGATTAAATCTTGGTAGATACTTAGTTTAGCAGGGTTATATCCACCCACGGTATTGTGATGGTAGGCAACTAAAGCGCCACCATTGAATGCATTTTGAATACCGCCCCTCATATCTAATACACGGTAATTGGAGGCGTCTCTTTTTAACGCAATATCAATAGGTGATTCAGTAAAAGTGTTATCATTTTCAGCTGCTTCAATGTAGTTTTCTGGTTTCAAATATTTTACATTGACTTGAAATAAATCAATCATGGCAATGATACCAATAGCCGCAATAAATATTGTTTGCGTGATGGTTTTTTTGAAATATAAGAATATGAAAACAAAAGCGAAGCTGATAAATATAACTGTCCTGTATAAGTCACTTTCTACAAATCCTTGACGATCCTTCGCTAATGCGTTGATTAAATCGCGCGCTGGCCCTTCAAAGGCATTTCGTTGATTCGCATCTGGAATTTGAGAAATTTGAGAAAGTAATTGGGTGTCATTCGAACTTTTAAAATCACTATTGATATAAAATAATAGTACGCATGCGAATAAAACGCCCAATGCAATAAAGCTGGGTTTGTACTTATTGAAGAAGCTCTTAAAGTTGTCTTGTTCGGTGATTCCATGTAATCCAAATAAAGCCATGATGCCAATAAGTAAAGTTGGAATAACCATAATCATACTCGGTGCACGAAACTTATTATAAAAGGGAAGATGATCTACCATGAAAAAATTAAAACTTTCAAAGTAGGATCCTGCAGATAAAAACAACGAAAATAGTATTGCTGGAATAATCCACCATCTATGTTCATTGGTTTTAAATGAAATACCAATAAATGCAAAAAAGCAAATTAAGATACCAATATAGGGAGGCCCAGCGGTAAAGCCAATACCACCCCAATAAAATTGAATAAAGGATTGTAATTGTTGTGCTACCTGCGGTTGCATTTGTTGCAATACCTCAATTGCTTTAGATTTTTCTGGATCAATGGCACTTGGATCACTTCCGCCGCCATAAATATTTGGGAACATCAAAACCAATGGTTCGGTTTTAAACATACTATAGGATAAGGCGTAGTCTTTATTTAATCCAGCACTTGTGGTGTTGCTGCCTTTTGTTGTTAAAATACTTCCACCACGTATTGACTCTTTGCCATACTCATAAGTGCTAATTAAAATGGGCGCATTTACAGCTAAACCTAATAATCCAGCAATCATTGCTGTTGCCATTGTTTTTAATATATGCCCATATTCTTTTTTTATAATCCATTGGATTAAAAAATACAAAGTCATAAAAAATACAATGATTAATCCGTAGTACGTTATTTGTAAGTGATTGGCTTGCACAAATAATGCCGTAGCAATACCGGTAAGCAAACCGCCAATTAAATATTTCTTTTTAAAGATGAGTAAGATAGCGCCCACAAAAAAGGGTAGGTAAGCAATTGCGTGCATCTTTGTGATATGTCCCACTATGATAATGATGGGGTTATAAGTGGCAAAACTATACGCCAGTGCACCTATAATCCCAATGAAAGGATTGATGCCTAATACGATTGCTAAAAAATAAAAACATACACACGCAAGAAAAAACAAATTGATGGGTTCGGGTAAATTCAATGTGAAAATACGATCCAATAAGCCAATGGTATAAGTAAATCCAGGAACCCCTGTAATTTGATACGTGGGCATGCCGCCAAACATACTATTGGTCCATAATGGATTTTGACCATATTTAGCGCCTGCGGTTAATGTTTCCTGCGCCATTCCCTTCCATTGACTTATATCTGATTGTTGTAATACCTTTCCTTCCAATGCTGGTTTACAATAAATAATGGAGCAAAGTAAAAATATAGCTACTGCTATAAAATGGGTCAAATTAGCCTTGAAAAATGGTTTCATTATAATGGTTTCATTGTGTCAACAAACCTACAACTTAATTGGATATTGAAAAAATGAGGAGAAGCCAAATTTTCTTATCTTCCCATTCTAAATTACTGACCTGAAAATGAGCCGATTTAAACCCATTTTAGCGTTTTTGTCCAAATTGGCCATCATCTGTAATGGCTGTTTTGTTTTCTCATTGATGGTCATGTTTGTGCCCAAAATTAATTACCCAGTTTCTGTATCAAATTTTGCTGCTGTTTTAGGATTGGAGATGGCTCCTGCGGTGAGTGTTTTGTTCGGAGTATCGTTATTATTTATGTGGTTTAAGAAACAGGCTATTGAATTACCCAATTGGCAAACAATTACTAATCTTTTAATGTTATTGTTTCAGCTCGTTTTTATCATTGTTTAATTTTTTCAATATTTATACATTATGATTCATTCCATTTTAAAAGATAAATCAACAAAGTTATTTCTAGGGATATCTGCCTTTTTTGTGGCCAATGCTTTAATTGCAGAATGTATTGGGGGAAAGATATTTTCATTAGAAGGGGTGTTGGGTTTATCGCCTGCAAATTTGACCTTGTTTGGTGAAAAGGGATTGTCCTTTAATTTAACCTGTGGTGTTTTATTGTGGCCTTTGGAATTTGTTATTACAGATATAGTGAATGAATATTACGGACCCAAAGCAGTAAAGCGTATTAGTATTACTGCGGTTTCCTTAATTCTTTATGCTTTTTTAATGTTTTATTTGGCCATGCATATTGCGCCTGCTCAATTTTGGGTAGATTCTAAAACAGCCGATGGGATACCAAGTATGCAAGGTGCATTTGAAGCAATTTTTGGTCAAGGCATGTGGATTATTTTAGGGAGCTTGGTTGCTTTTTTAGTAAGTCAGTTTATAGATGTTTTTGTGTTTCATAAAATAAAAAAGATGACTGGCGAGAAAATGGGCTGGTTGCGTGCAACAGGTTCTACGGTGGTATCTCAATTGGTGGATAGTTTCGTAGTGCTAGTCATTGCTTTTAAAATAGGAAATAATTGGACCTGGTCTTTTGTGCTTGCAGTTTGTGTAGTCAACTATATGTACAAATTTACCATGGCAATTATTTTAACACCAGTAATAGGAATTGTTGAAAATCGAATTGAAAATTACCTAGGCCATGAAACGGCTAAAAAAATGAAATTAGCTGCAATGGGGATTGAAAATGAAGTGTAAGTAGTTTAATGGGAAAACTTTTCTTTCAAAAGTTGAATGGCTACTTTGTCAATAGGCAAACTCATCGCTTCCTCATTTATATCTTCAAAGTTTACCCAGCGGAATGATTCTGCTTCTCCTTTAGCATCGTCCGCTGTTTGGTCTGG
>CALLKA010000131.1 GCA_938008665.1 uncultured Bacteroidota bacterium | reverse complement strand
TGCAATATGCGCGTGAAAATAAATTACCCTTCTTTGGAATTTGTTTAGGAATGCAAATGGCCGTGATTGAATTTGCGCGTAATATTTTAGGATATGCAGGTGCGCATTCTGTTGAAATGGATCCGCTTTCAAAATTTCCAGTCATTAATATGATGGAGGAGCAAAAGAGAATCACCATGATGGGCGGTACCATGCGTTTGGGCGCTTATCCATGTACCATTACGAAAGATACATTGGCCTATAAAATTTATGGTACCACTGAAATAAGTGAACGCCATCGTCATCGTTATGAGTTTAACAACGATTATTTAAAAGCATTTCAGGATGCGGGCATGGTGACCAGTGGTGTGAATCCAGCGACTGGATTAGTTGAAATTGTAGAATTACCCAATCATCCATTTTTTATTGGGGTACAATACCACCCAGAATTAAAAAGTACGGTGGAGCATCCAGCACCTTTATTTGTCCATTTTATTGCTGCGGCTAAAGCCCAAGCAAAAAAATAATTGCTAGCTTGTTATATTGCTAACATTTGTTAGCTTTAGGGTATGAATAATATTCGTATCCTCACTTCCACCAGTCTATTTGATGGCCATGATGCTTCTATTAATATCATGCGTCGCGTATTGCAAGAAAAAGGCGTTGAGATTATCCATTTTGGACATAATCGATCTGCACTTGAAATTGTAACGGCTGCTATTGAGGAAGATGTACAAGGAATCGCCATCACTTCATATCAAGGTGGGCATATTGAGTTTTTCACTTACATAAGAAAATTATTAAATGATGCAGGGTACAAGCACATTATCATTGTGGGCGGTGGCGGTGGTACCATCTTACCCAAAGAAGCAGCTGCATTAGAAAAGATAGGAATTTCAAAAATATTTTTACCAGCGGATGGTTTACGATTGGGTATTGAAGGAATGATTAATGAGGTCATTCGATTTTGTAATTATGAATTAAAAAATTTTCCAAAAAATAAATTACCTAAATTAAATTTCTCAAAAAAAATAGATCCGCGTTATTTAAGCAGGGCAATTACTTTATTGCAAAATGGGTCCATTAAAAAGGGGGTTAAAAAAAGTAATAAAAATGTTCCAATTATAGGACTTACTGGAACAGGCGGTGCGGGAAAATCAACCGTTTGTGATCGCATAGTGCAATATTTTTTATTAGCCAATCCACAAAAAACTATTGCGGTGATTTCCGTAGATCCTTCCAAACGAAAAACGGGGGGTGCTTTATTGGGCGATCGTATTCGTATGAATGCCATTGATCATCCCAATGTATATATGCGCTCCTTGGCTACCAGGTCGGATAAAAATTCTATTGCAAATTCAATGGATGCAGTTATTGAACTTTGTATTGCCGAGGGTTTTGATAGTATCATCATTGAGACCGCAGGCGTGGGTCAGAATGATGCAGCGATTGTTGATTTTGTGAGCATCCCCATGTATGTAATGACGCCCGAGTTTGGCGCACCCACCCAGTTGGAAAAAATTAATATGATTGATTATGCGAAAATTATTGCCATTAATAAATTTGATCGCACAGGTGGTTTAGATGCAGTAAGAGATGTGCGCAAACAATATCGACGTTCACATCATCAATGGTCTGATGAAATAAGTAGTATGCCTATTTTTGGTACCATTGCTTCGCATTTTAA
Organism: uncultured Bacteroidota bacterium; assembly: GCA_938008665.1. Taxonomy (GTDB): domain Bacteria; phylum Bacteroidota; class Bacteroidia; order Chitinophagales; family Chitinophagaceae; genus Sediminibacterium. The sequence goes on along the minus strand of CALLKA010000131.1, from coordinate 1,201 downwards.
TGATCCTGGTATGCAAGCAATGTATAATTGTTTGGCAGCGGTGGTATATCAAACACATCAAGTAAAGTGGCAGACGCTACCGTGGGAGCCGAATTATAATGAAAATGTGGTCAAAGCGCCCACCATTCCAAATAAACGAAATAATTATTTAGGTGAAATTGTGGAAGTGGTTCAAAAAAATAATCATTGGATTGAAGATCAAAAAAATTTGGCATCAAAATGGTATTGTTTTCAGCAGGTATTAAAAGTAGCTTCATTAAAAGAGGATAAGAAAATTTTAAAAGAGAATACACTTATTGAACAAAAAATTGCCTCTGAGGTAAAGCAGCTTTTATCTGAATGGCCCGAAAAGGCAGCTAGTTATCAGCAATCTTTTTTAGAAACTGAACTCAAGGGAAAAAAGGTAAAACATGCTTTAAGTTTTGAAACGCAATCGGGAACGGTTATTCAAAAAATTCAATTGCCTAAATATAAGGATTGGGGCGATATTGTTGAATGGCATTTGAAAGAAAACTTGCCAGGTTATTTTCCATTCACTGCCGGTGTATTTAAGTTGAAGCAAACAGCGGAGGATCCTACCAGAATGTTTGCAGGAGAAGGAAGTCCTGAAAGAACCAATAGTCGGTTTCATTTTTTAAGTAAGGGGCAAAGTTCTATTCGGCTTTCTACTGCCTTTGATAGTGTAACTTTATATGGACATGATCCAGAAATAAGGATGGATGTTTTTGGAAAAATTGGGAATGCCGGAGTGAGTGTGGCCACCATTGATGATGCAAAAAAATTATATAGTGGCATTGATTTAAATAGTTCAAGCACATCGGTGAGTATGACCATCAATGGCCCTGCACCCATACTCATGGCACAATTTTTTAACACCGCGATTGATCAAGCTTGCGAAAAGTATATTACGGCGAACAAGTTATGGCCGGCAGTTAATAAAAAAATAAAACTACTTTTTAAAGGAGCTGCGCTGCCTGCCTATTCCAATGTAAACAAATCATTAAATTTTAATGACTGGCATAATGGTCTGGGTTTAAAATTATTGGGTGTATCTGGTGATCAAGTATTGGCACCTGGTGTTTATGATAGCATTAAAAAGGAAGTGCTCCATAATATTAGAGGGACCTTGCAAGCGGATATTTTAAAAGAAGATCAAGCACAGATCGGAAGAGCACACGTCTGAACTCCAGTCACCTTGTAC
>CALLKA010000130.1 GCA_938008665.1 uncultured Bacteroidota bacterium | reverse complement strand
ATCTTTTTGAAAACCCTGGTATACCCACCATGCCACTTCCTTCCAAGCTTAACAAACAAATATCTTGTATGCTTGAAATACCTCGGATAAAATTATCATCCTTCGGTGACTCATTTTGAATGATTGTTCCCGGATGATTTGCATCAAAAGTATTTTTAATTAATACCGGTATGTTTTTATGCATGACCGGTTGTATGGTCGGCGGATAAATAACTTTTGCACCAAAATGCGATAATTCCATCGCTTCTTGATAAGAAATTTGTGGAATTTCTTTTGCATTGTGCACAATCCTTGGATCTGCAGTCATCATACCACTCACATCCGTCCAAATTTCTAAACGATCCGCATCCAATGCTGCAGCAAATATGGCTCCTGTATAATCGGATCCACCTCTTCCTAAAGTAGTGGTATTCCCTTCCTTATCGGAGGAAATAAATCCGGGTGCAATATATAAGTCAAATGCATTTACAGGATTTTTAAAATAATCCTGAATTGTTTTGTTGGTTAACTCCTTATCAACAACTGCATTTAAAAAATTAGAATCTGTTTTAATTAATTCACGCGCATCCACCCATTGTTGGTTAATTCCTTTGGAGGCAAATGTGGCTGAAATTATTTTTGATGACAATAACTCACCATAACATACAATTTTATCCTTCATGCGAGGAGATAACTCCTTTAACATGAATAAGCCTTCGCAATTTGCTTCTATCTCGTTGATTAATTGTTTGACAATACTTAGCGTAGCACTTTGTTGTTGTATCGGCAATAACGTGCGAACAATATCCAAATGCTTTTGCTCAATATTTTCAATAATCGTTTTATAGGCCTCATTCCCTTGCGCTGCCGTTTGTGCTAGCATTAATAATTGATCCGTAACACCATGCATAGCAGATACCACAACAATAGATGGCTTATTTTGTAAACTTTGTGTCACAATGTTCACCACATTCCCTATTGCACTTTCAGTTCCTACCGAGCTCCCGCCAAATTTTAAAACCTGCATATCCCTATTTTTTAATGACCATATTTTATGTTACCTATATTAAGTAGCCATAAATATTATCGTCTTTGTTTATTTCATTGTAATTGATCTGATACTTTTTCATATTATTTATGAGTGTTTCATGATCTTTTTTTGATCTTAATTCCAATCCAACTAATGCTGGACCAGCTTCCTTATTGTGCTTTTGTACATATTCAAACCTAGTAATATCATCATTAGGTCCTAATACTTTATTGACAAATTCCTTTAAGGATCCTGGACGTTGTGCAAATCGAATTAAGAAATAATATTTTAAGCCTTCATATAATAAAGACCTTTCTTTAATTTCTTGCATGCGTGCAATATCATTATTACCGCCGCTTACAATACATACAATTGTCTTGCCTTTTATTTGCTCCGCGTAATCATCCAAAGCCGCTATGGACATGGCGCCCGCAGGTTCCACCACCATCGCTTCCTCATTATACATTTGTAAAATGGTAGTGCAGATTTTTCCTTCCGGTACCAAATGCATATCATCTAATGCATCTTTACAAAATGAAAAAGTAATATCTCCAACTCTTTTCACGGATGCGCCATCCACAAATTTGTCAATGTTTTCTAATTCAACAGGCTCGCCCGATTTTAATGCCCAAAACATACTTGGTGCACCTTCTGGCTCCAAGCCAATCACTTTCGTGTTTTGTGATTTTTGTTTAAAATAAGTACCTACGCCTGCACTTAGTCCACCACCACCCACTGGTAAAAAAATATAATCAATGGGATCCGTGGTTAATGTTTTTATATCATCTAAAATTTCAACGCCTACGGTTGCTTGTCCTGAAATAATTGCTGTATGATCAAACGGTGGTATGAATGTCATGCCATGTTCAATCGTATACGCTTTTGCTGCAATGGCCGTATCATCAAAGGTATCTCCCACTAAAACCACTTCCACAAATACGTCACCAAACATTTTAGTTTGATTTACTTTTTGTTGTGGTGATGGGATCGGCATAAATACCACACCCTTGACACCTAGTTTTTGACAACTATACGCAAAGCCTTGTGCGTGGTTACCCGCACTCGCACACACCACCCCCTTTGCCAATAGCTCAGGTGATAGTTGATGCATCATATTATACGCACCTCTTAATTTATAAGATCGTACAATTTGTAAATCCTCTCTCTTTAAATATACACTGCACTGGTATTTGCGAGACAAGTTGGCATTATATTGAAGTGGCGTATGTGTTACGACCGACTTTAATCTTGCTACTGCCCCTTCAATATCCAGTGCAGGTTTATTTATATTCTTTACTTCACTCATATATTCCCTTTAATATGATTCACCCATAGATGAATAATAATTATTTGATCCTTCTCTCTCCAAACCAAATTATTTGCCTGGTTGGTTTTCTGGTCTTAAACTTCTTACAGTTCGTCCAGCCTGCCACATTTCACTATTGTGTAATTCAGCTAATTCCACTTCTAATTTTTCACGGTAATCAGGTTTACTGTTCAAATCAATAGAACGTGCCGACTCAACGCCAGTTGCAACACTTTTATATAAGTCACTAAAAACTGGTAATGTAGCATCACGGAATTTTTTCCACCAATCCAATGCACCTCTTTGTGCAGTAGTTGAACAGTTTGCATACATCCAATCCATTCCATTTTCAGCAACCAATGGCATTAATGATTGTGTTAATTCCTCAACAGTTTCATTAAACGCTTCTGATGGGCTATGACCATTTTTACGTAATACTTCATATTGCGCTGCAAAGATACCTTGAATTGCGCCCATTAATGTACCGCGCTCCCCAGTTAAATCAGAAAAAACCTCTTTTTTGAAGTCTGTTTCAAATAAATAACCAGATCCAATTGCTATACCCAAAGCAATAACTCTGTCCCAAGCCTTTCCGGTAGCATCTTGGAAGATAGCATAACTACTATTTAAGCCACGACCTTGTAAAAACATTCTTCTTAAAGAAGTACCTGATCCTTTAGGGGCAACTAAAAATACGTCCACATCGGCTGGAGGTACAATACCTGTTTGCTCATTAAAAGTGATACCAAAACCATGAGAAAAATACAAGGCTTTTCCTGGGGTTAAATGTTTTTTTACTGTTGGCCACATTGCAATTTGCGCAGCGTCACTTAGTAAGTAACAAATAATAGTTCCTTTTTCTAAAGCTTCTTCTATTTCAAATAAAGTAGTACCTGGTACAAAACCATCTTTTACTGCCTTATCCCAACTTTTTGAATTTTTTCTTTGTCCGATAATTACATTTACACCATTTTCTTTTTGGTTCAATGCTTGACCTGGACCTTGCACACCGTAACCAATCACGGCGATTGTTTCATTTTTTAAAACTTCCTGTGCTTTTGCTAATGGAAATTCGTCACGGGTGACTACATTTTCCTCGGTACCTCCGAAATTTAATTTTGCCATTTTACTTTTAGTTTAATTAAGATTTAAAATTTTTATTTGTTTGTTATTATTTAATTATTTGTGTTACTTATTTATGTTTTGATTACGATTTTACTTTTTCGATTTTTTATTCATAATGTTTTCTCTTTTATATTTTATTCGCTTTTAAGCATCTTATTTTTACATCGTGAACACCGCTTCTCTTTTACCTAAGTATTCGTTTTCAATTACTTCCTCACTCGGTTCTCTGCTTTCAAAATCTTTTAACTTTTCATGAAACCCGCTGCTCTCTTTGATAATTGCTACGCGCGCGCTTCTAACGAACTCCACCAAGCCAAAGGGTTCCAAGGCTTTCATTAATTTATTCGTTTCCTCACGATGGCCAGTTGTTTCAAATACTATAAAGTCCTTACGAATCGCTATCGCGCGCGCGCCAAACTCTCTCAATAATCTTTCCACTTTTGCACGCTCTGTAATTTCCTCGGACAATACTTTATATAGTGCCAACTCCTGCCATACTATTTCATCATTGGTATTAAAATAAGCTTTTAGTACTTCCACTTGTTTTTCAATTTGACGTACTAGTTTAATCACCACTGATCTTGATTCATGTATCACAATGGTGAATCGGTGTATGCCATCAATTTCAGAAGGCGAAGTATTTAAGCTTTCAACATTAATTTTTCGACGTGAAAAAATAATGGCAATACGATTCAACAATCCTACCTGATTTTCAGTGTACACCGTAATGGTATATTCCTGTTTTTCCGTATTTGTATCCATAGTTTCTTTTTTTTTATTTTAATTTCTATTTGAGCTCGTCTTTTAGACTCGCTCGAATCAGATTGAAAAGCTTCTTCAATTTTGATTTGAGCTCGTCTTTTAGACTCGCTCGAATCAAACTCAAAAGCTTCGCTACTTGAGTCTGATTTCTGAAACGCTACAACCCTGTGGTACCATTGGGAATACATTATTTTCCTTTCCGACCATTACTTCTAATAAATAGGATCCCTTATGTGCCAACATGGTTTGTATGCCTTTTACCAAATCATTTCGGTGTGAAATTTTTGCACCTTCAATGCCATATGCTTTAGCGACCATTACATAATCAGGACTTTGAATATCTACAAATGAATAGCGCTTGTCATTGAACAACTGTTGCCATTGACGAACCATTCCTAAAAACTGATTATTCAATATCATTATTTTCACATCTACCCCTGTTTGCATAATAGTACCTAATTCCTGAATCGTCATTTGAATACCACCATCTCCAATCACGGCAATCACAGTTCTATCTTGTGCACCAAACTTTGCACCAATGGCTGCAGGCAAACCAAATCCCATAGTACCTAATCCACCCGATGTTACATTGCTCCTGGATTCATTAAACTTTGCATAACGACATGTCACCATTTGGTGTTGCCCTACATCCGTTACCATGACTGCGTTTCCTAGGGTAGTTTCATTAACGATTCGGATAACTTCACCCATCGTCATCTCCTCTGTTGCTGGATATATTTCCTCCTTGATACATTGATCGTATTCCTGTTGCGTATAAGACGCAAAAACTTTTAACCATTCAGATCGATCCTTTTGTTCAATGCCTAAAGTAAGTAAGGGTAATGTTTCCTTACAATCTCCCCATACGCCCACATCTGCTTTTACATTTTTATCAATTTCAGATGGATCAATATCCAAGTGAATCACTTTTGCTTGCTTTGCATATTTATCCAATCGTCCTGTAACGCGATCATCAAAACGCATACCCACTGCAATTAATACATCACACTCATTCGTTAAAACATTGGGGCCGTAATTTCCATGCATACCCAACATACCCACATTTTGTGGATGATCCGTTGGCAATGCACTCAATCCTAAAATGGTCCATGCAGCTGGCATGCCCGATTTTTCAATAAACTTTTTAAATTCACTTTCTGCTTTTCCTAATATCACCCCTTGTCCAAAAATGACCAATGGTTTTTTTGCATTATTAATTAATGCCACTGCCTCATCAATAAAGTTTTTGCGAATCACAGGTTTTGGGCGATAACTGCGAATATGATTACAAGGCGTGTATCCTTCATAATTGAAAGATTGTATTTGTGCATTTTTTGTAATGTCAATGAGTACAGGACCAGGTCGTCCGCTTCTTGCCAAATAAAATGCTTTGGCCAATATGCCTGGGATTTCAGTGGCATCGGTAATTTGATAATTCCATTTCGTTACCGGCATGGTGATATTAATAATATCTGTTTCTTGAAATGCGTCTGTTCCCAATAAATGTGCAAACACTTGGCCAGTGATGCAAACTAAAGGTGTGCTATCAATCATTGCATCTGCTAATCCTGTTACTAAATTGGTTGCACCAGGACCACTCGTTGCAAAAACCACACCTACTTTTCCAGAGGTACGCGCATAACCTTGTCCAGCATGTATTCCACCTTGTTCATGTCTTACTAAAATATGTTTTAGTTTATCATTGTAATCATACAACGCATCATAGATGGGCATGATGGCACCACCCGGATAACCGAATATGGTATCAGCACCTTCTGCAATACAGGCTTCCAATACCGCTTGCGAACCAGTCAAAGTAGTTGGCGCTATTTTCGCTTCCACTTTTTGGTCAGTTGTTTTTGCAATTATCGTTTCCATAAAATCATTTTTTTAATTTTCATCCGTTACACATCCTTCACTTGCATCCTTCACCAACTTTGCATATTTCCAAAGCACCCCATTAGTCACTTTTAACACTGGCGCCGGTTGTGCTGCTCTTCTTTTTGCAATCGTTGCTTCATCCACTTTTAATGTCATAGTTCTTTTTGGAACATTTAATTCAATAATGTCTCCATCTTCAACCACGCCAATCAATCCACCTTTGTATGCCTCCGGTGTAATATGTCCGATCACAAATCCATGGGTACCACCACTAAAACGTCCGTCCGTAATTAATGCCACTGACTTTCCTAATCCTGCACCAATAATAGCAGATGTTGGTTTTAACATCTCCGGCATACCCGGTGCACCAATAGGTCCAACATTTTTTATAACGACTACATCCCCTGGTTGAATCTTTTTTGAATTAATGCCTTCAATCAATGCATGCTCACCATCAAATACACGCGCAGGTCCTTCAAACATATCGCCTTCCTTTCCTGAAATTTTTGCAACACTTCCGCCCGTTGCTAAATTGCCATACATAATTTGTAAGTGCCCAGTTGCTTTGATTGGATTTTCCTTTGGATAGATTATTTTTTGTTGGTCAAAATCTAAATCAGGTACGGTAGCTAAATTTTCTGCAATTGTTTTTCCAGTAACAGTCAAACAATCACCATGTAACCATCCTTGTGCTAACATATATTTCATCACTGCAGGCACGCCACCGTACTGATGTAAATCCTGCATTAAATATTTTCCAGAGGGTTTGAAATCGGCCAACACTGGAATTTTATCACTGATTACTTGAAAATCATCCTGCGTAAATATTACGCCTACACTTTTTGCCATCGCAATCATATGCAGTACTGCATTGGTACTTCCGCCCAATACCATGATAACTGCTACTGCATTTTCAAATGCTTTGCGTGTCATAATATCTCTAGGCTTAATATCACGTTCTAATAATAATCGAATGGCTGCACCCGCATCCTTACACTCTTGTTTCTTTTCATCACTCAATGCTGGATTAGAAGAGGAATATGGTAAACTCATTCCTAGTGCTTCGATAGCGGATGCCATTGTGTTCGCGGTATACATACCACCACAAGCGCCTGCACCCGGACAGGCATGTTTTACGATGCCCATGAAATCGGCTTCATCCAATTGTCCTGCCATTTTTTGTCCTAAGGCTTCAAATGCAGAAACAATATTTAAGTCCTGTCCATTGTAATGGCCTGGTGCAATGGTGCCGCCATACAACATTAAAGATGGACGATTTAATCGACCCATTGCAATTAATGATCCTGGCATATTTTTATCACAACCTGGAACGGTAATTAATCCGTCATAATATTGTGCGCCACAAACAGTTTCAATACTATCTGCAATTACATCGCGACTCACTAAGGAATAACGCATACCGGGTGTTCCATTGCTCATACCATCACTCACGCCAATCGTATGAAAGGTTAAACCCACTAAATCATTTTCCCAAATACTCTTTTTTACTTCGGCCGCTAAATCATTCAAATGCATATTACAAGTGTTACCATCATAGCCCATACTCACCACACCTACTTGTCCTTTATGCAAATCAGCATCTGTTAATCCAATACCATAAAACATCGCTTGCGCTGCTGGCTGGGTTGGATCCAGTGTAATTATTTTTGAATATTTATTTAGTTCCATAATGTATACTTATATATGTGTCTATAAATTTAATCTTGTTTTACTTCTAAACCTTAAAACAATCGTTCGTTAAACGCTTATTTAGGTTTGTTTTCATTTTGTTTTAAATAATGGTTGATTTATGTAATCTTTCGTGATGCACATGTCCTTCGCCCGTAATATGTCGATCAATATATTCCGAAATCAAATCACCTATTACTGAAGTACTATAACTATTAATAGGATCAATGTCCTTGGAAACAAATTTATTACTCAAACACCAATCCGCTGCTTCACGAACAATTGCTGCTTCCGCGGTTAAACCAAAATGATCTAATAACATAGCAGCTGATAAAATAGAGCCCATTGGATTTGCAATATCTTTTCCTTTTGCTTGCGGATAAGATCCGTGAATGGGTTCAAATAGAGCTACTGTATTTCCAACAGAAGCAGAAGGTAGCATACCCAATGAGCCTGCCAACACTGATGCTTCATCACTTAATATATCACCAAATAAATTTTCAGTTAACATCACATCAAACTGTGCAGGATTTAAAATGATTTGCATCGCTGCATTATCTACAAATAAATAATCCACTGTTACGTCCGCATATTGTACGCACATTTTTTGTACCACTTTGCGCCACAATCTGGATGTTTCTAAAACATTCGCTTTATCAACTAAAGTTAATTTTTTTCTTCTTTTTTGCGCATGCTGAAATGCAAGATGCGCAATGCGTTCAATTTCATTTACAGAATAAGAACAATTATCTGTAGCTACATTGCCGTCATCACTAATTGTTTTTGCACCAAAATAAATGCCGCCGGTTAATTCACGATAAATAACAAAGTCAACGTTCTCCAACAACTTTGGTTTCAGCGGTGTTAAATGTTGTAAGGCGTCATAGGTTTTTACCGGTCGGATATTGGCAAATAATTGTAACTCCTTTCTTAATTTTAATAATCCTTGCTCTGGACGTACTTTTGCATTGGGATCATTGTCATACTTTGGATCACCAATAGCACCAAATAAAATAGCATCACTCGACAAACAAATTTTTATCGTTTCATCCGGTAAAGGATTCCCCGTTTCATCTATAGCGATAGCACCCATTAAACCATGCTCGTAGCTGAACTCATGCTGATAATGCTTTGCAATGGTATTTAATACCTTGATAGATTGCTGGGTTACTTCAGGACCAATCCCGTCTCCTAATATGACTGCTATTTTCTTTTTCATTTCTATTCTATTTTAATTTTAGCCCCTTGCTTTTTCAAATGCGGCTATCTCTTCTTTCATACTTAATAAATAATCAATGTCATCATAACCATTTAACATGCATGTTTTTTTATACGCATTAATGTCAAAGGTTTCGCTTGCGCCGGTGTTGTCAATAGTGATGGTTTGCTTTTCTAAATCAACCGTTAAAGTTGCATCAGCACCTTGCGCAAATATTTGTTGTAAAAATGCATCTGTAACAGTTACAGGTAGTACACCATTATTTAATGCATTGTTTTTAAAAATATCTGCAAAAAAACTTGACACCACCACCTTAAATCCATAATCCTGTATTGACCAAGCTGCGTGCTCACGTGATGAACCGCATCCAAAGTTTTTAGCTGCAACCAATATATCGCCACTAAATTGTTTTTGATTTAATACAAAGTCGGCTTTTGGTTTTGTTTCGTCATCATTTTCATAACGCCAATCCCTAAATAAATTTTTTCCAAAACCCACTTTTGTAGTGGCCTTTAAAAAACGTGCAGGTATGATTTGATCCGTATCCACATTTTCAATGCGTAATGGAATAAACCTACTTGTAATTTTTTGTAATGATTGCATGTTTATTTTTAATTTAACATTGTTCTGATATCACTAATTTTTCCTGTCAATAAAGCCGCCGCTGCTGTGAGTGGGCTTACCAACATAGTTCTTGCACCCGCACCTTGTCGCCCTTCAAAATTTCGGTTACTGGTACTGATACAATATTCACCTGCAGGAATTTTGTCTTCATTCATACCCAAGCATGCACTACATCCCGCTTGTCTTATTTCCACTCCTGCTGCAGCAAATATTTTATCCAAACCTTCCGCAATAATTTGTTTGGCGACCGCTTGCGATCCTGGAACGATTAATGTTTTTACATTCGGATCTTTTTGTTTGCCTTTTATAATACTTGCCACTAATCTAAAATCCTCAATGCGTGAATTAGTACATGAGCCTATAAATACATTTTGTACTGGCATGCCTAATAAACTTTGGCCTGGGGTTAATCCCATATATTTTAACGCCTTCTCAAAATTTTGTTGCTCCGTTGGATCCGTAATACTTTCAAGTGTAGGTACAGTTCCTGTGACAGCCAAGCCCATACCCGGATTGGTTCCATAAGTAACCATGGGTTGTATATCAGCAGCGTTGATATTTATTTCAACATCAAACTTTGCATTTGCATCTGTAAATAATTGTTTCCACTCGGCTAATTTTATTTCCCACTCCGCATCCTTCGGCGCGAATGGGCGTCCTTTGATATACGCATAAGTAGTTTCATCCGGTGCAATAATGCCACCACGTGCCCCCATCTCAATACTCATATTACAAATGGTCATGCGCGCTTCCATGCTTAATGCACGTATAGCAGATCCTGCATATTCAACAAAGTAGCCTGTGGCGCCACTCGCCGATATTTGTGCAATGATAAATAAGATGATATCTTTTGATACCACGCCATTTTGTATAGCTCCCTCAATATTAATACGCATTACTTTGGGCTTGGATTGCATCACACATTGTGAAGCAAAAACCATTTCCACTTCACTCGTGCCAATACCAAAAGCAATTGATCCAAATGCTCCATGGGTGGATGTGTGACTATCGCCACAAACTATGGTCATACCAGGTTGTGTAATTCCTAATTCTGGTCCAATCACATGAACTATACCTTGGTGCTCATGTCCTAATCCGTATAATTCAACACCATGTTTTTTGCAGTTGTCAATTAAAGTATCTACTTGATATTTTGATAATTGATCGGCAATAGGTAGATGCTGATTCATCGTAGGTACATTATGATCTGCAGTAGCTACAATTTGTTTTGGACGAAATAATTGTGCGCCTCTTTTTTCAATACCACTAAATGCTTGTGGACTGGTTACCTCATGTATTAAATGTTTATCGATATACAATACCGATGGACCATCTTCAATGATTTTTACCACATGCTTATCCCAGATTTTATCAAATATTGTTTTACCCATTTTTATAAAATATTTTTGTCGCTTTTTTATTTTGTATACGCTGTTGCTATTTCTACCAGGTCGTCATGTGATACTTCTTTTTTTCTATCCGCTAATTGTAAAAAGATGGGATATAAAACATCGATATCATTTCTTGTATACGCATATCCTAATTTATGTAAACGATGCGCTAGTGCACTACGGCCACTGCGTGCGGTTAAAACAATTTTACTTGCTTCGGCCCCCACTAATTCTGGATTAATAATTTCATAAGTTTGCGCTTCCTTTAAAAATCCATCCTGATGTATACCTGAGGAATGTGAAAATGCATTCGCTCCTACGATGGCTTTATTAGGTTGCACACCCATGCGCATGATCTCTGAAACCTCATGGCTGATTGGATTTAATAATCTGGTATTGATATTTGTTCTGTATCCTAAATCACTATGTTGATTCAATACCATCACTACTTCCTCTAACGCAGTGTTGCCTGCACGCTCACCTAATCCATTGATGGTACACTCAATTTGTCGGGCCCCACCCATCACTCCTGCAATTGAATTTGCAGTTGCTAATCCTAAATCATTATGACATTGACAAGATAAAATTGCTTTGTCAATATTGGGAACATTGTTCACCAAGTATTCCATTTTTGCTTGGTATTGGTAAGGCAAACAATAACCTGTTGTATCGGGAATGTTTAAAGTTGTTGCGCCTGCTTTTACCACGGCTTCAATAACGCGTGCTAAATATTCGTTATCGGTGCGTCCCGCATCCTCTGCATAAAATTCAACATCGTCCGTAAAGTTGCGCGCTAATTTTACTGCACTTATTGCACGTTCAATAATTTCTTCACGCGTTGCATTGAATTTATATTTGATATGCAAATCAGAGGTGCCGATACCTGTATGAATTCTAAAACGCTTTGCAGGTTTTAATGCAGCAGCTGCAACTTCAATATCGTTTTGTACGGCTCTTGACAAACCACACACTACCGTATTTTTTAAGGTCTTAGCTATTTGATTCACCGATTCATAATCACCTGGACTTGAAACTGGAAATCCTGCTTCTAAAATATCAACACCCAACTCCTCTAGTCTTACTGCAAGCGCTAACTTTTCCTTGGTGTTTAATTTACAACCCGGAACCTGCTCACCATCACGCAAAGTAGTATCAAAAATGAAAACTTGTTGCCCCATTGTTCAATCGTTTAAATATGTATAATTCTGGTCTCTTTTTTCGGTTTTTGTAGGGTTCAGATTGCAAGCATCTTATTGATTATGAACCTCTTACAGATACAAAACGGGCATTCAGCCCGGTTATTGTTCAAATTTACCCACTATTCACAAGTAATTCACATCATTTTTATGGTTAAATTACAATGTGTAATCAGGGTCAATTTTACATAAACTACTGATTATCAATTAATTGAATATAAATTAGCTACGATGCCCAACCTTAGTACGGAGGTTCTATTTATTTTGGTTAAATCCCTAGAAAGGGCCGAAAAACGCAACTTCAAATTGTATGTGAAGCGGAACTCGGCATCGGCTGATTTAAAGATTATCCAATTATTTGATGCCCTGGACAAAATGAAGGAGTACGACGAGGAGGAATTGCTTCGTAAAAACGAGTCCATTCAAAAACAACAGCTGTCCAATTTAAAGGCGCATTTGTACGATCAAATTTTATCCAGTTTAAGAATTGTAAAACAAAATGAAAACATTGATTTGCAAATTCATGAACAACTGGACCACGCAAAAATTTTATACAACAAAGGTTTATACATTCAAAGTTTGCGTTTACTTGAAAAAATAAAAACATTAACCAAACAAAATAATCAGGTTACTTATTTATTACAGGTATTATTTTTAGAAAAAAAGATTGAGGCCTTGCATATCACCAGAAGTATGCAGGATCGCGCACAACAATTAAGTGTTGAAATTGATGAAGTAAATCATCGTTTAGAATTAATTGCAAAATCGTCCAACCTTTCCTTGCAATTGTATGGCTGGTATATTCAACATGGACATGCACGTAATGATGAAGACAGAATTGAACTTGACAAACTCATGCATGACCCTATCATGGATTTGGTAAAATCATCTAATGGATTTTATGAAAATTTATATCGTTACCAATGTTATTGTTGGTATGGGTTTATTACACAGGATTTTTTATTACACTATAGGTATTCTCAAAAATGGGTGGACTTGTTTGAAGCAAATGAGAATATGAAACAAATTGAAACAGCACAATATATTAAAGGGCTGCATAATTTAATTACTTCGCATTTTGATTTAAAAAACTTTCAAAAATTAAAGGAAACTATTTGCATTTTAGAAAATTATAGTGAAACGCCCATTGTTTTAAATAACAAAAACAACCTCATTCAAAGTTTTATTTATTTATACATTGCAAAAATAAATCAGCACTTTTTAGAGGGTAGTTTTAGCGAGGGCTTAGCCATGATACCCGCCATGGAAGCCAAGTTGAAGGAAATTGAATTGTACTTAGATAGTCACCGTATACTGGTGTTTTACTATAAAATTGCTTGTTTGTATTTTGGTGCAGGAAAGCCTGCCAAAGCGATTGATTATTTAAATAGAATTATCAACTGGAAACTGAACCTGCGTGATGATATCCAATGTTACGCACGTTTATTACATTTGATTGCACATTATGAATTAGGCAATACCGACGTAGTCAATTATTTATCCAAATCGGTTTATCGTTTTATGTATAAAATGAAAAACTTAAGTACGGTGGAAGAGGTGCTATTTAATTTTTTAAGAAAATCTATTCAAAAAGGTGGAGAAGAAAATAGCTTGTTAAGTAACAAAGAAA
Organism: uncultured Bacteroidota bacterium; assembly: GCA_938008665.1. Classification (GTDB taxonomy): domain Bacteria; phylum Bacteroidota; class Bacteroidia; order Chitinophagales; family Chitinophagaceae; genus Sediminibacterium. Next base: position 23,091 of record CALLKA010000130.1, on the reverse strand, counting down.
TAATTAAAAAATCATTTATTCACTTACTCGAAACATTGCAACCACTTACTGGTAATAAATTGGAAAGCCGCGCCTTTATGTATTTGGATATTATTTCCTGGTTGGAAAGTAAAATACAAAACAAACAAGTACAAACAATTATTAAGGAAAAGTTTTTGGCAAACGCGTAATTAGTTACACATACATTGCTTCAATTTCCTTTTCAAAATGCGATAGAATTACTTTTCGCTTGATGCTCATTTTGGGTGTCATCTCATCATAAGCAATACCCCATTCTCTTGGAATCAATGTGAATTTTTTAACCTGCTCTACCTGATTAAATAATTGATTATACTCACTTACGGCATCTTCGTAAAGTGCCAATACCATTGAATTTTTTATGACTTCCTCATTGCTCGTAAACTGAATACCATGTTGCTTTGTCCACTCTTTTAATTTTGCAAAAGAAGGTACTATTAACGCACTCACAAAGCGCTTATTATCACCTACCAACATGACTTGCTCCACAAATGGACTTTCCTTCAGCTTATTTTCAACAGGTTGCGGTGCAACATATTTGCCACCACTGGTTTTAAATAATTCTTTTTTACGATCGGTAATTTTTAAATAACCCCCCGCCTCTTCAACGCCAATATCGCCTGTATGCAACCAACCATCAATTATTGTTTCGGCAGTTAAATCGGGACGCTTGTAATAACCTTGCATTACACTTGGTCCAGCCACACAAATTTCACCATCCGCTTCTAACTTATATTCAACCCCTTCAATTACTTTTCCTACGGTTCCGAATTTAGTTCCTCCTGTGCTTCTCAAATTTAAACTAATGATGGGGCTATTTTCGGTAGGTCCATAGCCTTCATATACTGGTATTTGTGCAGCATTAAAAATACGCAATAATTTTACTTGACATGCAGCACCCCCTGTTACAATAAATTTTACATTATTACCTACAGCTTCACGCCATTTTACAAATATTAATTTATTCGCAAGTTTTAATTGCGTACGATACCACCAACTACCTGGAATTATATTGTCATACTTTTCACCCAAGGCCACTGCCCAAAAAAATAATTTTCGTTTTACACCAGTCAACTCCTCTCCCTTCATCATTATTTTTTCAAACATTTTTTCTAATAGCCTTGGCACCGTTGAAAAACAATCCGGAGAAACTTCTTTTAAATTTTCTCCAATGGTCTCCAAGCTTTCAGCATAATAAATACTCATGCCACTATACATATAGATGTAAGAAGCTACTTTTTCAAAAATATGATTCAATGGTAAGAAGCTCAACACTTTTTGTTCGGGCGCATCATAAAAAGGAAATGATTTTTTTCCCATCATCAAATTGAAGTACACATTTTTATGCGTAAGCATGACCCCCTTAGGTGTTCCCGTGGTTCCAGAAGTATATATAAATGTGGCTACCTGATCCACAGGTATCGTTTTTTTAATCACCTGTACCTGTGAAATTAAATCTGCATCCTTATTAAATAAACTAGTCCAATGCTTCGCACCCGCAATTTTATCAAAGGTGTAAACCTCTTTTAAACAAGGAACCTTATCCTTGATGGACATGACTTTATCATATAGTTCTTGATTACTCGCAAACATATATTTAACGGATGCATCATTTAAAATAAATGTAAGTTCCAATGGATTGGTCGTTGGATAAACAGGTACCCATATCACACCAATTTGTTGGGTTGCCATATCTGCAATTAACCATTCAGGTCGATTGCTACTGATGATGGCAATTTTATCACTTCCTTCTGCTGTGAAATCATTGGCAGACAATCCTAGGCTTAACAAACCAGCACTCAGTTCATTGGCTGTTTGTGCAACCTCTTGTGTTGAATACTTTCGCCATATTCCATTTTCTTTTCCAGCCAACATGGCTTCTTGCGGAAAATTGGTCAATTGATGATCAATACAATCAAAGAGTCTTTTGATTTCCATATAGCAGGCAATTATTTACTTTACAAAATACAAAAATAGAAGCATAAAAAAAAGAATTTTCGTCAATTTAATCCATAAAAAAACCAACCGTAACGGTTGGTTTTCAATGATTTGCTATTTTAAAAAATAAATTATTTGTTTTACAAAACGACGACCTGTTGCGTGTCGGCTTCAACAATTTTTTAAGAATGTATTAAGTGGGTCAATAAACCATCGCGCAATTTTGGCTCAAACCAAGTACTTTTTGGTGGCATTACTTCACCTGCATCTGCGATATTAAATAATTGATCAATGGTCACGGGATACAAACTAAATGCAATTGCCATATCACCATTATCAACGCGTTTCTCTAATTCTCCTAATCCACGAATACCGCCAACAAAATCAATGCGCTTATCAGTGCGTTGGTCATGTATATTTAATAAAGTCGCTAAAATATTATTTTGTAAAATAGTGACATCTAAAACCCCAATCGGGTCTGCGTCATTGTACGTTCCCGGTTTTGCAATTAAACTATACCAAGTTTTATCTACATACATACCAAAATGATGTAATGCAGTTGGTTTATATGCGATATCGCAAGTAGCTACTTCAAATTGATTCGATAAAGCTGCAATAAAAGCTTCCGCGGTATGTCCATTTAAATCTTTTACCACACGGTTATAATCCATGATTTGTAATTGATTAGATGGAAATAAAGTAGTTAAAAAATAAGGTGAGATCTTTTTTTCATCATCGCCCGCTTTTGTTTTATTTTCTTCACGCAATGCAACCAATACCTTTGCTGCTGAAGCTGCACGGTGATGTCCATCTGCGATATAAGTACAAGGTACTTCGGTTTCAAAAATATGGGTGATTTGATCAATCACAGTTTCATCACTCACCGCCCACACCGTATGCTGTATACCATCATCTGCAGTAAAATCATATACCGGTGTTTTATTGGTTTTCCATTTATCTATCAAGGTATCTATACTTGCTTGATTTCGATAAGCTAAAAAAACATTTCCTGTTTGTGCGCCTGTGGTCTTGATATGATTGATGCGATCCAATTCTTTTTCAGGACGCGTAAACTCATGCTTCTTAATGATATCATTATTATAATCATCAATACTACTTACACAAACCAATCCTGTTTGTGCACGACCATCCATAATTAATTGATAAATATAATAACATGGTTTTGATTCTTTGAATAATACATCACGTTGTATAAATGCAGTTAAATTATTTAATGCTAATTCATACACTTCTGTACTATGAATATCAATCGTATCTGGTAATCCAATTTCACTTTTGGTGATATGTAAAAAAGAATAGGCATTTCCTACTGCTTCTATTTTTGCTTCCGCACTATTTAATACATCGTATGGTTTGCTTGCAACTTGCTTTGCTAATTGAGGCTGTGGACGCACTGCTTCAAAGGGACTAATTTTTGCCATGGGCGCGAAGTTCGTTCTTTTTTTTGAGATTTAAATTTTTTAACCAAAGGATTTCATCAGGTCGCAAAATGTTTGCACACTTGCTATGGGCATTGCATTATACATACTTACTCGAATGCCGCCAACAGTTCTGTATCCTTTAACACCTATCATTCCTTCTTTTTTACACAAATCTAAAAATGCTACTTCTCTCGTTGGATCTGTTAAAAAGAAAACCGCATTCATAATGCTTCTATCTTCTTTTGCAATTGGACAATGAAAAGCAGGAAGGCGATCAATAGTATCATATAATAGTTGTGCTTTTGCATGATTTCGTTTACCCATTTCAACCAATCCACCTTGCGCTTCAATCCAACGCAGCGTAAGCAAGCTAACATAAATTGAAAAAACGGGAGGTGTATTTAATAATGATCCTGCTTCGATATGTTTTTTATAATCAAGGATGGCTGGAATTTTTCTATTTATTTTTCCTAAAATTTCTTTCTTAACTACTACGATAGTAACCCCTGCAGCGCCCATATTTTTTTGTGCACCTGCATAAATTAAATCAAATTGATTAAATGCAGTGGGTCTGCAAAAAATATCCGAACTCATGTCGCCAACCAAAAAGGCATTCGTCTGTGGGTATTGATGCCATTGAGTTCCCTCTACTGTATTGTTGGTCGTAATGTGTAAATAAGTAGTGTTATTGGGTAAGTCCAATTGCTTATTTAAATAGGTATGCTTTTTATCTGAAGTATCGGATACCACTTTTACAGGACCAAAAATACCGGCCTCCTTAACTGCTTTGTTTCCCCAAACACCATTGTCACAAATCGCAGCCAATCCGTTTTCATCTAATAAATTCATGGGCACTTGCATAAACTGCATGGTAGCGCCTCCTTGTAAAAAAAGCACTTCATATGCATCATCTAATCCCATTAATCTTTTAATAATTTGTTGCGCCTCTGTTACTACTTCAACAAAATGCGAAGTGCGATGTCCTATTTCTAAAATAGATAATCCAGTGTTATTAAAATTGTGAATCGCTGCAGCCGCTTGTTCTAAAACTTGTGGTGGTAAGATAGATGGGCCTGAATTAAAATTGTGCAGTTGCATTAGTTGAAATAAATTATTTAAATTCTTTTTTAATCAATTAGTAAGGTTATCAAATTAGGCTTCGCTGTTACTGTTGCCTATATGAACGGTTGATCCGCTTTCTGCATCATCGACTGTGGTTACCCCTCCTGAAACTACGTATTTCATTGCCTCAGATGCATTCACCCCTTTTGGCATTTTTTTAATTCGATCTGCGGAAACAATATAAGTTATGCCTGAAATTGCATAGGAATGCGGAACATATACAGTTACAAAATCTTTTAGTCCGAAATGTTCTGTGTTTTTTTGAGTGATAAAACCTATTCTCCACACATCAGTTGCATCAACATTGACTAAAACGGGTTGGTCAAATTTTTTCTTATTTCCCGCAAATGCTTCTAAAAAATCTTTGACAGAAGAATAAATAATTTTAACACCGGGCGTTTTTTCTAAAAGCTTATCAAAGATGGACACTAATCTTTCTACAAAAAATAAAGAAGACAACCACCCTACCAATAATACAAGTGTTATTGCGACCACAAAACCAAGTCCTGTAACTTTAGGAATTTGACCATTGACTTCGGCGAATTGTAAAGGGAAAATAAAATTGAGCAGGTTAGGTAAAAAATTATCTACCCAATTAAACAAACTAACCACCACCCAAATAGTCACACCAATCGGGGCTAAAACGACTACACCTTGAAAAAATAACTGCGCAACCGAACTTAAGATCTTTTTTCGAATGACTTGTTGCCTTAAACTGGGCATTTTGAATGGGTTTAGGCTCAAATTTCAAACAATTTTGCCATTTGACATAAAATATAAAAAAATAACCCTGGAAACTTTGAAAACCCGATTAGTTTCCATAGTTTTGCGCCTTCAAATCAACCTATGGAAGATAGAATAGTTAAGAAAGCGCAGGAATTGATGTTCCAAACAGGGGTGAAACGTGTTACTATGGATGACTTAGCAACCCAATTGGGCATTAGCAAAAAGACCATTTATCAATATTATAAGGACAAGGATAGTTTGGTTTCGGCAGTCGTGGAAAAGGAGCTGAACAATCATGCACATATTTGTAACACCAGCATGGTACTTGCGGAAAATGCAGTTCATGAAATTTTTCTTTTAATGGCGGTGATTCAGGAAATGTTTAATAGGATGAACCCACTCGCATTGTTTGAGATTGAAAAATATTACCCTTTGGCTTTTGAAAAAATTAAAACGCATAAAGACGATTTTATTTATTCAATGATCAGTAAGAATTTGGAAAAAGGAATCAATGAAGGTTTATACCGAAAGGAAATAGATATCAATATTCTATCAAAATATCGACTTGAAACTAGTTTAATCCCTTTTAATATTCATGTTTTTCATCCAAGCAAATTTGATTTGCTAAAAGTGAATTTGCAAATCATAGAACATTTTGTATATGGCGTTGCCACTTTGGAAGGTCATAAACTAATGGATAAATACAAATCAGAAACCCTAAGTAAATAAATATCAATTAATATACCAATGAAACAATTTTTTATCCTTTGTGCTATTTTAATACTAAGTGTGAATTCGCAGGCACAAAACAAAACAAAGCAAGTGCATGCGTTCTCACTTGAGGAATGCGTAACCTTTGCGAAAAATAACAATGTGCAAGTAAAAAATTCACTACTTGCGATTGATGCACAAATTCAAACCAATCGTGAAATTGGTGCTGCTGCTTTTCCAACTATTGGAACTAACGCAGGCGTGAATGATTTTATAAAAATACCTACCTCTTTATTACCGGCACAAATATTTGGAGGCGCAGCTGGAACCTACATACCAGTGCAGTTTGGTACCAAATACAATGCGAACTATGGTGTTAATTTTCAACAACTATTATTTGATGGCCAAGTATTTGTGGCTTTGAAAGCAAGGGCATCTTCACTAGAGTGGCAAAAGAAAAATGCTGCATTAACGGAGGAGGCAATTAAAACAAATATTTATAAAATTTATTACCAATTATCCGCAAGCAAAACACAACTTAATATTTTAGATGCAAATATTGAACGCTTATCAAAATTAGCGCATGATGCAGAAGTGATGTATAAAAATGGATTTGCAGAAAAATTAGACGTGGACAAGGTAAGTGTTCAATTAAATAATTTACAAACCGAAAAATTAAAAGCCAACAATAGTGTCGCTATTGGTTTTATGGGATTAAAAATGTTAATAGGAATGCCCGTGAATGATAGCTTAGCCTTAACTGAAGTGATTGATGAGAAAAGTTTAGATAAAGATATTTTAGTAGAGAATGATTTTCAATATGGGGTAAGAAAAGATTTTCAATATTTAAGTGAAACGAAAAAATTATCAGAATTCAATGTTAAGCGTTATCAATTAGGCTACTTACCTACCATTAGCTTTTCAGGAAATACTTCAAAAAATGCAATGCGTACAAAATTTGATTTTTTTGAAGGGGGTAGCTGGTTTAACACGACCATGGTGAGCTTAAATATAAATCTGCCTTTATTCAATGGATTTGCGAGAGATGCAAGATTGAAAAAAACAAAAATTGAATTAAAGCAAATTGAAAATCAAATTGGTGCTTTAAAAAACAATATTGACAATGAAATTACGCAAGCCAAACTAAATTTTATGTCATCAGTAGCTACCATGCAGTTTCAAAAAAAGAATATGCTATTAGCAGAAACGGTTTACCAACAAACAAAAAAGAAATTTGAAACGGGTACCGGCTCCAATACTGAAATTTCAGCGTCACAAGCGGATTTAGTGGCTGCGCAGAATAACTATATGAATGCCTTATATAGCGCATTAATTGCGAAAGTAGATTTACTTAAAGCAACAGGAAAATTATAAAATAAAATACACTGCAACTTTGAATGCAGAAAAATAATAAATGATAAAATCAAACATAATGAAAAATTACGCAACATTAATTATCGGATCATTGGTATTGTTTTTAGTCGCTTGTGGTGGCGATAAAAATTCAGTAGAAGCTAAAAAAACAGCTTTGGCTAATTTAAAAAAACAAGCATTAGAAATTAGCATCAACATTGCTAATCTTGAAAAAGAAATCAAATCGATGGGCGGCGCTAAAGCTGATAAAACCATTTTAGTTTCAATTGATACGATTAAAACTCAGGTGTTTGACCATTACATTGAGCTTCAAGGAAAAATTGAATCCGAAAGTGTTTCATATATAACTCCCCGAGCTGGTGGCGGTCAAGTAAGATCTCTTTATGTTAAAAGAGGAGATATTGTAAAAAAAGGGCAATTATTATTGCAATTAGATAATAGCTTAATTAAGCAAAGCGCAGCTGCGGCATCTCAAAATATTGAAACACTTAAAGCACAAGCTGCCTTAGCAAAATCAGTATATGAAAAACAAAAGAATTTATGGGAACAAAATATTGGCAGCGAAATTCAACTGTTAACTGCAAAAACAAATGCGGAAGCATTGGCTAGTCAGCTAAAAGGAGCTACTGAACAAGTAGGCGTAATTAAAGACCAATTGGCTTACACTAGTATTTATAGTGATGTGGATGGTGTTGCAGAAGAAGTAAATATACATGTGGGAGAAATGTTTATGGGTGCTGGTCAAATAAAAATAGTAAATACACAAAAATTAAAAGCAACCGCATTGGTTCCCGAAAACTATACTGGAAAGGTACATGTAGGTAGTGATGTTTCTTTGAACTTTCCAGACATGCAAAAAACAATAGCAACAAAAATTAGTGTAATGGGTAAAGTAATCGACCCATTAAGCAGAAGCTTTTTTATTGAAACTAAATTAGCGCCCAACAGTGATTTTAGACCCAATCAATTAGTACAAGTAAGAATTAAAGATTATTCTAAAGCAAACGCCTTAAGTATCCCGATCAATATTTTACAAAATGATGAAAAGGGTAAATTCATTTATGTATCCATAAATGAAAATGGAAAAATGATTGCACGTAAAAAAATGATTACTGTAGGCGAGTTTTATGGTGACAATATGGAAGTATTAAGTGGCTTAGTTGTAGGTGATGTTATTATTACTACTGGATATCAAAATTTATTTGATGGCCAGTTTATCACAACAGTAGCTAAATAAATAAATCAAATCATTAATAGATTACTATGTCGACAATTCAAAATATAAAAGAAAAATTTAAGGAGTTTAAACCTACTTCTTGGAGTATCACCAACAAAACTTCGATATACCTACTTATGTTATTTATAAGCTTAGGCGGTATTTTTCAGTTTTTGACACTACCTAAGGAACAGTTTCCTGATATTATTATCCCTACCATATTTGTACAAACTGTTTATGTGGGTAATTCACCCAAGGATATTGAAAATCTGGTAACGGGGCCTATCGAAAAGCAAATCAAGGGTATTACTGGAGCGAAAATTACAAAGTTCACTTCCAACTCACAACAGGATTTTTCGGCGATTACCATTGAGTTTGGGACCAATGTTCCTACCGATGTGGCTTTACAAAAGGTGAAAGATGCGGTTGATAAAGCCAAATCTGATTTGCCAAATGATTTAACGCAAGCACCGAGGGTTATTGAGATTAGTTTGAGCGAACAGCCCATTATGTATGTAAATATTAATGGCAATTACGATTTAGTGCAGTTATCCAAATATTCAGAGTTATTAAAAGATAAGTTGGAGAATATTTTTCAAATCAATAGAATTGATATTGTAGGCGCGCCTGAAAGAGAATTTCAAATTAACGTAGATAATTATAAAATGCAAAGTGCGGGTATCACTTTTGATGATATCACTTTTGCTATTCAACGTGAAAATTTAGATTTATCTGGTGGTTTATTAGAAGTAGGCTCAATGAATCGTAACCTGCAACTAAAAGGCCAATTAAAAAATGCCAATGATATTAGTAATATCATTATTCGTAACACCAGTGGTGCTGCTATATATTTAAAAGATGTAGCGAGTATCGTGGATACGGTAAAAACCAATGAAAGTTATGCGCGTTTAGATGGTAAAAATGTAATGACCTTAAATATTATTAAAAGAAGTGGTGAAAACTTAATCGCTACTTCTGATGCTGTAAAAAAAGTGGTTGATGAAACTATATTAAATGATTTTCCGTCAGATTTAAAAGTGGTTATATCTGGTGACCAAAGTATTAGAACCAGAAGTTCATTTACTGAATTAGTTAACTCGATTGTTATTGGATTTGTACTTGTATTAATTGTACTTATGTTTTTCATGGGTGTGACCAACGCCTTCTTTGTTGCCTTATCAGTTCCTTTGAGTATGTTTGTTGCCTTTGTATTTATACCAGGTGCTGAACTAATTGTAGGAAACAGTATCACCCTTAACTTTATCGTACTATTTGCACTCTTGTTTGGATTGGGTATTATAGTAGACGATGCCATTGTGGTTATTGAAAACACGCATCGTATTTTTATTCAGGGTAAAGGAAAATTATCAGCTACAGTTTCTGCGAAAATGGCAGCAGGTGAAGTATTTGTTCCAGTGTTAGCCGGCACCATCACTACATTAGCACCCTTTTTCCCATTATTGTTTTGGCCTGGTTTGATTGGTAAATTTATGATTTACTTACCTACGATGTTAATATTTACATTAACTGCTTCCTTATTAGTGGCGTTTATCATGAACCCGGTTTTTGCGGTTGATTTTATGAACCATGAAGAAGAAAGTGAGGAAGAAAGATTAAAAAACAGGGCTAAGATATTTAAGCAAAAGGGATTTTGGATCCCCGTAATCGTTGGCGTTTTGTTTGATTTAACTGGGTATACATTTTTAGGTAACCTACTTATTTTCTTTATGATACTAGTAGTAGTCAATAGATATTTTATTGCTTCTGCTATTCATAAATTCCAAACAATCACTTTACCTAATTTAATGGGTATGTATGAAAATGGTTTGCGCCGTGCATTAACAGGTTGGAGACCCGTTAAATTATTAATTGGCACTTTTGTATTATTAGTTGTTTCGTTTGTTGTTTTTGGAATTAGCGTTGCTAAGGGTCGTGTAGGAATTGAATTTTTCCCTGTGGGTGATCCCAATCAATTATATGTTTATTTAAAATTACCTGTAGGTACACAAGTAGGATATACTGATTCTGTAACCAAAGTGCTTGAAGCCAAAGTAAATAAAGTACTAGACAATGAGCCCGGTAAGCGAAATCCAATTGTTGAAAGTATTATTTCCAATGTGGCAGTAGGCGCAGGCGACCCAATGCGTGGTGACCGAAGCCCGCACGCAGAATTAGGGCGATTACAAATTAATTTTGTTGAATTTGAAAAACGGGATGGTAAATCAACCGCTCCATATTTGGATGCGATTCGTGCACAATTAAAAGGAATACCTGGTGCTGAAATAACAGTAGCACAGGAACAAAGCGGTCCCCCAACGGAACCCCCTATTAATATTGAAATTCAAGGGGATGATTTTGATAATTTAATAAAAACTGCAGTGGGTTTAAAAAACTATTTAGATTCGGTGCAGGTGCCGGGCGTGGAAGAATTAAAAATGGATGTGGACTTACAAAATCCAGAATTAACTTTAACGGTAGATCGTGAGCGTGCACTAATTGCCGGGGTTTCATCAGCGCAAGTAGGTATGCAAATTAGAACCGCTTTATTTGGTAAGGAAGTTTCAAAAATTAAAGATGGCAAGGAAGAATATAAAATTCAATTACGTAATGAAAGTTTACAACGTAAAAACTTAGTGGATATATTGAATATGCGTTTATCCTTTAGAGATATGGCAGCAGGTGGTATGGTTAAAAATATTCCTATTAGCTCATTGGTAAAAGTAGAACCTACCAATACCTTAGGTAGTGTAAGACGTAAGGATCAAAAACGCCTTATTCAATTAAGTTCAAATGTATTGTTAGCGCAAGGCTTTAACCCTACTTCCGTAAACGCGGTTATTGCACAATACATTTCAAATTTTAATGGCTTACAAGAAGGGGTTACCATTAAGCAAACTGGCGAAAACCAACAGCAATTAGAAACAGTAAGCTTTTTAGGAAAAGCGTTGATCATTGCATTAATGTTGATCCTTTTCACTTTGGTGTTACAGTTTAATTCTATTTCAAAATCGGTGATTATTTTAACAGAGATTTTATTTAGTATCATTGGCGTATTATTAGGATTCTCCATATTTGGTATGAAAGTATCTGGAGTAATGACCGGCTTAGGTATTGTAGGTTTAGCAGGTATCGTTGTGAAAAATGGTATATTAATTATTGAATTCACCGATGTATTAAGAGCAAGAGGCATGAAAACCAAAGAGGCATTAGTGCAAGCAGGTAAAACCAGGATTATCCCTGTACTATTAACTGCATTGGCTGCGATCCTAGGCTTTATACCTATTGCGATTGGCTTTAACATTAACTTTGTGACTTTATTTAGTGAGTTAAATCCACATATCTTTTTTGGCGGCGATAGCGTTTCTTTCTGGAAGCCATTAAGCTGGACCTTAATTTTTGGATTGATATTCGCGTTTTTCATGACCTTGTTTATTGTACCTGCGATGTATTTAATCGCTGAACGTTTACGCCGTCCAATGCGTCGTCACTTTGGAGGTAAATGGATTAGCATGTTGGGAATACCTCCATTAACTTTTATCTTTTTACCATTAATGTTTGTGACTGCTTTCATTCACAGAAGAAATGAAAAAAGAAGAAACGCAAACAATAATGCAAATGGCGATAAAATAATTAATGGTTCTTGGTATTAAACCATCAGTTGATTTAGTTTAATTATTGCAGTGAATCAATTACAGTAAATCGATTAAAGCAAAAAACTATAGCAAAAAGCCCTCCTCCGAAATTCGGAGGAGGGCTTTTTTATTTGAAGTATAAATTACTATTTTATATTCATCATTACAACCTTGGTGATAGTAACTTTCTTGTTTAAAGTTATTTGATTACTACTTTCACCACTAATAGTGTTTACCAGAACTTAATATACAAGGCGGATAAAATCATCAGTATGGAAACGATTAATACCAATGTGGTGTTATCTACTTTAAACATTGACTTATCGGATACAAAAGCTTTTGGATTTACTTTTGGTCCAAATAATGTAATCACTACCATTAATATGGCAGTTATAATTCCGGCAATACCCATTGCAACTAAAAATGGAATTTTATATACGCCCGCGCTATTCGGATACGCTGTATAATAGAATGTTTCATTGCCAAATACCATCGGAGCAAATTCATTATAGAATAAGGATAAAATAAAACCACCTAAGATACCTACTATGGCTGCAGTTCCTGTAGTACGTTTCCAAAACATACCTAATACAAACACCACCAATACCCCTGGGCTAATAAAGCCTGTATACTTTTGAATAAATGTAAATCCTCCTGCACCTCCGATGCCTAAAATATCATCCCAAGTGAATATTACACTAATACACATGGCGCATATGACTACCCATCTTCCCATATTCACTAATTTTTGCTCGCTCGCTTCTTTGGCAAAATATTTTTTATAAATATCCAAAGTGAAAATGGTACTAATACTATTTGATTTACCTGCTAAGGAAGCAACGATAGCTGCAGTAAGCGCTGCTAGTGATAAACCTTTTATACCCGTAGGTAAAAATGCCAATACCGCAGAGTACGCACCGTCCATACCACCCACCAAATGATTTAAATGTCCGTTTTTGTGAAGTACGTAAGCCGCGATTCCGGGTAACATTACAATGACGGGCATTAATAATTTTAATAAAGCGGCAAATAATATTCCTTTACGCGCAGTAGGTAAATCAGCACCTAGCGCACGTTGTGTAATATATTGATTACATCCCCAATAATTTATATTCAAAATCCATTGGCCTGCTGCATACATCGCAATACCTGGAAGAATCATATACTTATCAATATATTCCTGCGAGGAAGCGGCATTGGGTTTGTCCATGACCATATGAAAATGTTCAGGTGCTTGTTGCATTAATGTAGTAAATCCAGAAATGATTCCGCCACCCATACCAAACTTTTCACTCACCATGGATAATGCCATATAGGTAGTGGCCAATCCCCCAATAATTAAAACTGTTACTTGTATAACATCTGTATATCCGATTACTTTCATTCCGCCCAAGGTAATAAACACGGCAAAGATGGCTAAGCAAACAATAATTTCATGTAAATGATTTTGACCCGGCAATAATCCATTGATGGCGATGGCACCTAAATATAAAATAGAGGTTAAATTCACAAACACATATAAAAACAACCAAAAAATGGCCATAATTAAGGACACCGTTTCATTGTACCTCATTTGTAAAAACTGAGGCATGGTGTAAATTTTATTTTTTAAATAAATAGGCATAAACCATACCGCAATAATCACCAATCCCAATGCAGCAATCCACTCATAAGCCGATACGGCAATACCCACAAAATAGCCATTACCACTCATGCCGATGAATTGCTCCGCTGATATATTAGATGCAATAAGTGATGCACCAATGGCCCACCATGTTAAAGATCCTTCCGCTAAAAAGAATGCTTTTGAATCTTGTTCTTTGGTTTGTCTTTTTTTATAAATGTAATATCCATAAGATAGGATTAAAACAAAATAGACAAGAAATACAATGTAATCTAAGGTGCTTAATTGATAATTCATACGTATTCGATTGGGTTGGTTTTGGTTATTTTGTTGCGAATTTATAAACAGTGGTATGCTTATAAGTTTCACCTGGCTTTAATAAGGTACTCGGAAATTTTACTTGATTGGGTGCATCAGGGAAATGTTGGGTTTCCAAGGTCAATGCACCATGCTTAATATATTGGATACCATTTTTAGTGTGTGTTAAAGTGCCATCTAAAAAATTACCAGAATAAAATTGTAAACCAGGCTCCGTCGTGAATACCGTTAAACTGCGCCCGCTCAAAGGATCATATACATTAGCCACTTCTTGTAAACCTTCCGCTTTATTTAATATCCAATTATGATCATAACCCCCTGCTACTTTTTCAAGGTCATCTCCAATACGCTTGGCTTGTGTAAAATCCATTGGCGTGCCTTTGACATCCAATGATTCACCTGTAGGAATAAGTACGGTATCTACGGGCGTATATTGATTTGCATTTATTTGCAAAATATGATCCTCAATCGTAAGTGACTTTCCAGCAGACAAATTAAAATAAGCGTGATTGGTTAAATTAATCACGGTCGTTTTGTCTGTGGTGGCAGTATAATCTATTTTAATTCCATTATATGCGGTTAAGGTATACACCACCTGTACTTTTAAATTTCCTGGATAACCTTCCTCTCCATCCTTACTTTCGTAATTTAATTGAACACTACTATCCCCTGCCAATGGTGTTGCTTTCCATACCACCTTATCAAACCCTTTCAATCCGCCATGTAATGATTGTCCATTATTGTTTAGTGCAGCATGATATTCAATGCCATCCACTTTATAAGTTCCTTTGGCAATACGATTGGCATAGCGACCAATTAATGCACCAAAATAAGGATTAGCTGTTTGTGTAAATCCACTTAAGGAATCATAGCCAGTTAATACATCCCCCCAGCTACTGTCCTTTGCTTGTGTTATAATTTTTGTGAGTGCGCCGCCATAATTAATAATGCCTACTTGCATGCCATGCGCGTTGGTTAATGTGTATTCCGTAATGGGTTGTCCCTCAAATTCACCATAAGCTTGGCTGGTCAACTTAACAGTAGTATCCATAGTATTTGTATTATTGGATGAACATGCTTGATTAAAAAATGAAATGACAAGTGTTAAGATAAAACCTTGTAGTACTTTTTTTGACATAAATATTTAAATTAAATATAAAGTAAGATGGGGCTATTTTTAATACCCTCTGTAATATAATTATTTTATGTGAGTTCCTTGGGCAATTTTTACTTGATGCACTTTTAAAATATGTGAAGTTTTTTGCGCATATACATCAGCAACGGTATGGATGATTGCATCCACTTCCGATTTTTTAATAATATTAATTGTACAACCCCCAAATCCACCACCCATCATCCTTGCCCCTAATACCTGTGGATGATCCTTGACCGCATTGACTAAAATGTCCAATTCCCGACAGCTTACTTCATATAATTGAGATAAGCCTTCGTGTGTTTCATACATCTTTTGACCAAAGGCTTTTATATCTCCTGCTAATAAATCCTTTACTGCTAATTGCACGCGTTCAATTTCATCCACTACATATTTACATCGGTTATATACTTTAGTGCCAATTAAGGTTGCCTCTGTTTTTAATAGTTCATCCACCTGTTGCCTACTTGCATCACGTAAAGTTTTGATGGATGGATATTTTTTTTGTAAAATTTCAACGCCCTGTTCGCATTCCAAACGGCGGGTATTGTATTCAGATGAGGCTAATGCATGTTTGATTTGTGTGTCAAATAAAACTATCTGATACTCTTTTAAATCTAAAGGATAATAATGGTGTTGTAAGCTCCCACAATCCAATAGCATCACTTGATTGCTTTTCCCATGCAAACTAGCAAACATATCCATGATGCCACATTTAACACCCGCAAATTCATGTTCCGATTGCTGTGTCATTAATGCCATTTGCATCGTACTTAAACCCAGCTGATACATTTCATTCAGCGCAAAAATAACAGCACACTCCACCGCTGCCGAGCTTGATAAGCCAGCACCAATAGGGATATCGCCTTGTATACAAATGTCAAAGCCTTTATCTAGTTCATGGGTAGCAGTGTTCCTTGATACGTTAAAAATATGTTTTTGTACCTGTGCGACCACACCAATAATATAATTCACCCAATTGGTTGCATGTGGTAGAATAGCAACAGTAGGGATGATCACACTTTCATGTAAATCAATCGCATACATATGTATTGCACCATCCGTTCTTTTCGCGATGGCTACTTGCACGCATTTATCAATAGCCGCAGGTAATACAAAACCATTGTTATAGTCCGTATGTTCGCCAATTAAATTAATGCGACCGGGTGATTGCACTACTAAGGAAGCAGATGAATTAAATAACTGTTGAAAGGACACACGAATATCTTGCATTCCTAAATAAATATTAATTGTTGGATTTAAAGTTAATGAACCTTTTGCAAACAAGCTGCAGCAGCATCCAATGTTTCTTTAACTTTAGCGAAACACAAACGAATCACTTTATGATCGGTAGACTTTTGATAAAAGGCGGACATCGGAACAATAGCAATACCAAAGTCCTTGACCAAACGTTCTGCAAATACGGTATCGGGTTCATCTGAAATTGTATCATATCGATAACTTTCAAAATAGGAACCAGAGGAAGGTAGGCGGACAAATTTAGTATTGTCCAGTAAGCCTCTTAAGTAATCTCTTTTTTCTTGGTACATGGCACCTATAGATAAATAGGCTTCCTTATTCGTCATATACTCCGCAATCGCTATTTGTTTTGGGGTATCACATCCAAAGGCATTAAACTGATGCACTTTTCGATACTCCTTCATGATATTTTCAGGCGCAATACAATAACCTAATTTCCAACCGGTACAATGGTAGGTTTTACCAAAAGAAAAACAAACAAAAGTGCGCGCAAATAAATCAGGATATTTCATCACTGTTTCATGTTGCTTATTATCATAAATCAAATGCTCATATACTTCATCGCTGATTAAGTACAAGTTATTTGAAAGTACTATTTCTTGTAATATTAAAATATCATCTTTGGTAAATACACGCCCCGTAGGATTATGCGGTGTGTTTACTAGTATCGCTTTTGTTTTGGGCGTAATCGCTGCTTTCACTTTATCCCATGGAATAGTATAATCAGGAAATTCTAATTCAATAGGCACCACAATACCTCCGTTAAAAACAATATTAGGGATATAACTATCATAGGCAGGTTCAAAAATAATTACCTCATCGCCTGGTTGTATAATAGTTGAAAATGCACAAAAAATGGAATAGGTGCCGCCGGGTGTAATGGTGATATTTGTTTCGGGATTAATATTTACATCATATAAATATTTTATTTTCTCCGCCAATCTTTCACGTAATAATGGAACACCATTCGTGTGTGCATATTGATTACCGCCCGATTGCATAGCTTTATTTACACACTCAATCAATTCCGCACTCATTGGAAAATCGGGGAACCCCTGTCCTAAATTGATTGCATTATGCTTTGCCGCCAATTGGCTCATGACCGTAAAAATACTTGTGCCAATATTGGGAAGCTTTGATTGCATACAATTAGATAATTTAAAAATTCAATTGATTAGATAATCGCTTTAATTCGATTTCAGCAATTTTTGCATTGAAGCGCAAGCTTACTAATCTAAATCCAGCTGTTTCAAAGCTTTGTTGGGCTTGCTTTACATCCACCATAGTGGCTTGACCTAATTTATATTTTTGCATCACTAAATCCAATAAGGATTGTGACATTTCAAAATTTTGTATTTCAATCGGCGTTTGCTTTAAACTATTTTTATAGCTCTGATACGTTTTAAATAATTCAGTAGTCAAATCCTGCTCCGTATTTTGCAATTGAATTTTAGCGGACTTGGTATTGATTTCCGCATTTTTAATCGCGCGCTTATTTGCACCGCCCGTGTAAATAGGGATGCTTAAATTTAGACCCAAAAATGGACCATAACTTTCATTCAACAATATAAATCCTGCAGCCGACTTATTGCTATTGTAATTAAATCCAGTACTCGCTCTTAGCGTAGGATAGGATAAAGTTTTTGTTTCCTTTTCTAAAAACTGATTCACATTAACCAATTGTTGTGCGGATTGTAATAAAGGATGCTCCTTTATTTTTGCTTCCACTGCAGACAATAATAATTGATCGTCTACTTTGATGCTATCATTGATAATAATGCTATTAGTATTAGGCATTACAATCGTATTTAATAAATCTGCCTTTGCTTGATCTATAATTAATAATTGATTTTGTTCTGCTTGTATTAATGCATTTAAATCCAAATTAGATTGTAAAAAATCAGCTTGATTCGCGACGCCAATTTTTTGACGTGTTTCAACAATATCTAATCTTTGTTTGGAGGTCTCAATTGATTTTTGAATGGTTTTTAAAAACGCTTGTTGACGAACCACATTATAATATTGTTGCATCACTGTTGAAATGGTATTCAACAATTGTGATTCAAGTAAGGATTTGTTTTGACGCTCCAAACTTTCCAAACGATTTTTAGTAGCCTGTACTTTATAACCATTAAATAATACCATCGTAGCATTCACACCACTATTCAAGGTACTTCCATCAACATTATTTCTTGAAGTGTTACGACTCGCATCAGGGAAGGTTTGATTAATCGTAGTTAATGTATTGTTGTTGGTAGTGGTATTGGTGATGGTGGGCAAGCCCCCTGCAACGCCAATATTATTATTGTTTTTAGCAATCGCTAAATTATTTTCTACCAATTGAATATCGTAACTGTTTTTTAAAGCAGTTTGAATGGCTTCGTTTAAGCTTAAAGTTTTTTGTGCAGCCGCATTATTACTTGATGCTGTTAAAAAAAATAGGCCAATAACTATAATTCTCAATCCTGATTTTTGCATATAATAAAATTAACTACACCCTGCTTGGTCTCAAAATATATTACATAAGTGGCGCTTGGCCTACTATCCAACTAAAGTACCCACTTCAGCCCCTTGCACAACTCTTAATAAATTACCTGGCTGATTCATATCAAATACAATAATTGGTAATTTGTTTTCCATACATAAGGTGAAGGCGGTCATGTCCATCACCTTTAAATTTTTAGAAATACAATCTTGGAAGCTGATTTTATCAAATTTAACAGCGTTTGGATTTTTTTCTGGGTCACTATCATATACCCCATCCACACGTGTTCCTTTCAAAATAACATCTGCTTTCATTTCAATGGCACGTAGTGAACCTGCCGTATCTGTAGTGAAATAAGGATTACCTGTTCCAGCGCCAAATATAACTACACGTCCCTTTTCCAAATGACGCAATGCTTTACGACGAATATAAGGCTCGGCTACCTGCTCCATATTAATTGCTGATTGTAAACGTGTATACACTCCTATTTTTTCAAGCATGGCTTGTATCGCCATAGCATTTATCATGGTTGCCAACATACCCATATAATCACCATGTGCACGCTCAATTCCACTATCCGCTTCATTCATGCCACGATAAATATTTCCTCCGCCAATCACGATAGCTACTTGTACACCTAAGTCGGTTACTTGTTTAATTTCATTGGCATATTGCTCAATGATCTTAGGATCAAATGGATCTCCATTTCTTTGTTCTCCTAATAATGCTTCCCCTGATAATTTTAATAATACGCGTTTGTATTTTGGCAGCATAGTAGTTGGTATTTAGTACTTGCAAGATAAGAATTTTAAAGCAACAAAAAAGGGTCCCCCGATGTATCGGGGGACCCTTTTTATACTATTATTCTAGTTAGTTATTACCTAGGTATTTGAACCATTTGGATTTTTTGCAGGAAGCACTGTTCACTTCCAATTTATCCCAATGCAACACGCTTGAACTCGGTAACTTTAAGGTCAGCACCTACGCTCTTAACGTGGTCACCCACTGTTTTAGAACCGTCTTTTACGAAAGACTGCGCTAATAAAGTTTGTTCTTTAAAGAAAGCTGCAATTTTACCTTCGGCAATTTTAGCAATCATTTCTTCTGGTTTACCAGCCATTTTAGGATCTTCCTTCATGGTATCAATGATGATTGCACGCTCACGAGTTACAGTTTCCGCTGGAACTGAATCAGCGTCAACTGCCACTGGATTCATTGCAGCAATTTGCATCGCAAGATCTTTACCTAACTCAGCAGCATCAGCAGATAATCCTACCAATACACCCATTCTGTAGGAACCATGAATATAAGAAGCTACAAATGGCGCGTCTACTCTTTCAAATTTAGCAACACCAATTTTTTCACCGATAGAAGCTAATTTATCATTAATCATGTCAGATACTTTTGTACCATTCACGCTTACTTCATTTAATTCATCTGCGGATTTTACATTGTTCGCAACTGCAGCATCAGCAATGATTTGCGCAAATGCTACGAATTCAGCATTCTTAGAAACGAAATCTGTTTCACAAGAAATACAAACCACAAAACCTGTTTTGTGATCCGCAGAAGTTTGTGCAATAATTACACCTTCTTTTGCTTCACGATCGCTACGCTTTGCAGCAACTTTTTGTCCTTGCTTACGTAACCAATCAATGGCTGCTTCAAAGTCATTGTTTGTTTCAGTCAAAGCTTTACGGCAATCCATCATACCGGCACCTGTAGCTTGACGTAATTTGTTAATGTCTTGTGCTGTTATAGCGCTCATAAATTATATTTTTAAATACGTGTATTATTAATTTTTGACAGCTGCATGCTATCGATTAAAAACAATTGGGTCATTAGTATCCCAAGGACACCAATAACCCAATTGGATAATTATTTATTTACCTGCTGGGCGACGTGTACTTTGAATACGACGCTTAGGCGCACCTGGTGCTGTTGGAGCAGCTCCTGCACCACGCTTACCTCTTCCACCTTCTGCATTCGCTTCCGCTTCCATACGTTTTGCTTTCGCTTCGTTTTCATTGTTGCCATCTTCTGTTTCACCTTCGTCATCTTTAGAAGCTTGACGCTCAGCTAAACCTTCTGCAATAGCAGCAGTGATATAGTTAGTAATAATTGCAATTGATTTTGTTGCATCATCATTTGCAGGGATAGAAAAATCAACTTTGTTTGGATCACAGTTGGTATCCACCATTCCAAAAGTTTGAATTCCTAAACGCTTAGCTTCCGCTAATGCAATATGCTCATGTCCGATATCAACTAAGAATAAAGCTGCTGGTAAACGACCCAATTGAGCGATACCACCTAATACTTTTTCCATTTTATCTTTATCACGACCTAAAGTCAAACGCTCTTTTTTAGTTAAGCTATCTGCGCTACCGTCGTTCAACATTTTTTCAATGCTTTGCATTTTCTTAACGCTTTTACGAACAGTATTAAAGTTAGTCAACATACCACCCAACCAACGCTCTGTAGCGTAAGGCATGTTTACTTTTTTAGCACACTCACTCACGATTTCTTTCGCTTGCTTTTTAGTGGCAACAAACATGATCTTTTTACCGCTCTTTGCAATTTGCTTTAACGCAGCTGCAGTTTCTTGTAAATGATCTACTGTTTTATTTAAATCGATGATATGTATACCTTTTTTCTCAGCGAAAATGTAAGGTAACATTTTAGGGTTCCACTTCTTTTTAAGGTGACCAAAGTGTACGCCAGCTTCCAAAAGTTGCTGTTGAAGTGAAGTATTATTTTCCATTTGTATAAGTTGTAATAATGAATTAATGTTAAAATTGTTCGATTAACGTTTACTGAACTGGAAGCTACGACGTGCTTTCTTATGTCCGAATTTCTTACGCTCAACACTACGAGGGTCACGCGTTAATTGTCCAGCTGCTTTTAACGCAGGACGTAATTCAGGATTCAATTCGATTAATACACGAGCAATACCTAATTTGGCTGCTTCTGCTTGTCCTTTTAAACCACCACCTTGTGCGTTGATGACGATATCGTATTTACCAACTAAGTCCGTAGTTTTTAAAGGCGCTTCTACTTGATTTTGTAAATACACTAATGGGAAGTAAGCTTTGTAATCTTTGTCATTAACGGTAATTTTTCCACTACCCTTACTTACAAAGACGCGTGTTACTGCTTCCTTACGACGACCAACTGCATTTGTTTGCTTTTCCATTTATTTATATTTGGAATTAATTAAAATTTAAATTCTTTAGGTTGTTGTGCAGTATGAGGGTGTTTGTCACCAGCATATACAAACAATTTTTTAACCATCTTACGTCCCAAACGATTTTTAGGTAACATACCTTTAACCGCTCTTTCCATAATTACTTCTGGACGACGCTTGATTAAATCTTCTGCAGCTTCTTCTTTTTTACCACCTGGGTAGCCAGAGAAGTTGATGTATTGTTTGTCATGAAATTTGTTTCCTGTGAAAACAACTTTTTCGCAGTTAATCACAATAACATAATCGCCACAGTCTACGTGTGGAGTGTAATACGCTTTGTTCTTACCACGAAGAACAGCCGCGATTTTTGATGCAATACGTCCTACGGTTTGATTAGTACCGTCAACCACATACCAGTTGTGCTGAACAGTAGCCGCGTTTGCATGCTTGGTGGTGAAATGAAGTTTACTCATAATATTTAGTTTTAATGACCCAGCGCTATCCCGCTGGTTTTAAATGGACGGCAAAGGTGAGGTAGTTGTACTGATTTACCAACTATTTTGAGGTTTATTTTACGCGAACCTTTGTAAAGCATTGATTTTCAATGATAAATTTGAATATATAAATTAATCATCAAAATATGTCTTGATTATCAATTAGTTATGAAATACCCTTAAAATTGGAAATCTTCGGTACTTTTTAAGCCTTTTGTGGTATTTTGTCCCTGTCCGTTACCCAATACCGTAATCTTTGTCGTTGGTTGTTGATTAGCTTGTTGTAACATTGCTTGTGCATCAGCATACAATTTTGTTGCTTCTACACCCACAACCTCATCGGTTAATATCGCAGGGAATTTACCATGTAACTCCCATGTTTGAAAGAAGGGCG
>CALLKA010000129.1 GCA_938008665.1 uncultured Bacteroidota bacterium | reverse complement strand
ACAAATTGAATGGTTTTTTTCGTAGAATCAATCCATTTATTTTGATAAATTCTAAATACCTGCCCATCTACGTCAGTACGCCCAGAAATAGCCAAATCTAATCTTCCATCATTATTATTATCAATTAAGTCCAATGTTGCATTTCTAAATGCAGGTAATGTAATAGTATTATTAAGGACAAAAGACAAATTAAAAGTATTCGTAGTGGTAGTATCAGAATTATTCATATATACTGTACCCACCCTTGCTGCATTATAACCATCATCATAAATGATAGCCATATCTGGTTTTAGATCTTTATTCAAATCTCCAAATCCCAATACGACATTGGAAACTTGCTTTGATGTCAATAATGCATCTAAATTACAATTGATGGCATTCACTTTAAATCCTAATATTCTACCAGAATTAGATTTTAGTGTAGAATCTTTGTAAAATCCAATAAACTTGAATTGACCAATACCTTGATTATCTACACCTGTATAAACCAAGTCTTTTAATCCATTATTATCTAAATCCACAAGTTCGATTGTAGGAGTGCTTAATTTAGCTCCAGTATAAACCTGATTAGTGATGTCCTCAAATTTATAATTTCCTAAATTTCTGAATACAGACAATCTTCCTTGCTGAGAATTAACATCATCTCCAGCAACTACTAGATCAAGATAATTATCGTTATTTAAGTCAACCCATTTAATTTTTGCATTAGCGATTCCATTAAGGGTAGAATTAAATCCGGTACCTTTTCCTGCTAAAGAGTTTTGTGATGAATCGTTTCTGAATTTTGCAAATTTGCCGCCCATATTTCTATATAAACCTACTGG
Organism: uncultured Bacteroidota bacterium; assembly: GCA_938008665.1. Taxonomy (GTDB): domain Bacteria; phylum Bacteroidota; class Bacteroidia; order Chitinophagales; family Chitinophagaceae; genus Sediminibacterium. The sequence goes on along the minus strand of CALLKA010000129.1, from coordinate 3,259 downwards.
AGTATTATTAAAATCATTGGCATTATTTCCAGTACCAAGATAAAGGAAGTCAAAAACGCCTTTGTTATTAACATCTGCCCAGGCAAATGCTGGATTTTCTAATGGTAGTATTCTAGAATCAACTATACCACCTTGATTCACAAATTGCCATGGATATTTTAATACTATTTTTTGATTGGCTGCAAATGAGGAAGATGAATAGTTTCCATCAACAGCTTGTACCGACCAGAAATAAACACCCGGTGGAAGCTCAATGTAATATTGGTTGGTTCCAATTAATGAAGTATTTGGCGTTAATAATTTACCATTAGTTTCATTCACTTGAATAACCCTTAAATCACTTAGGCCAGGTTTGGTACCAAGTTTAAGATTATAATATAAATTAGAAGGAATGGTATGATCATCAGTTGCCTCATCCCATTGTAATAATATACGACCTTGCCCTTGATCAATAAATCTAAGATTTTTAGGAGCGGTTGGTGCTTTGTTTCCATTAGCACCTTGATTATTCATGTAGATACTTGTGGAACTACCTCCCGTATTTTTTAAACCACTAATCACTAAATCCATATCTCCATCACCATTAGCATCTCCCCAGCTAATCGCAGAGCTTGAATATTGTGCTATTGAATTATTACTTGAAAGTGTGAAATTACCAAACCCTCCTTGGTTTAGATAAAACTTAGTGACCGCACTACTTTTAACATCTAATCCTGTAACAGTAATATCTAATAAACCGTCATTATTAAAATCAACCAATTTGATATCACCATCTGAAATACTATCTAAAATAATGACACTAGTACTATATAAATTTTGGTAGGAGAAATAGTTACCAAATTTGGCATTCTTATTTTCAACAGTCTGATTTCTGATAATAACTAATTGTGGAATTGATGTAAATCCTGCACCTGTACTTTTTTTGTTAGTACCAATTTCAACAATATCCATGTCACCATCGCCATCAATATCACCAATATCAAATCTGGCATTGTTCATAGAAAGGCCAATATTACATTGACAATCGGAGTTATAGGAACTCAAATTATAGGTATAACCATTGTTATAATTACCGCCGTTATAATTGTTAGAGGTTATTTTTGGATCTAAAATAGTATTAACACGTACTCCTCCAACAGGATTATTATTTTGATCAGTTCCTGCATACACTAAATCTAAATCTCCATCTAAATCATAGTCTACAAATTTAGCATCTGCATCAAACATATTCGGAATAACATTCAAGGAGTTTAATTCAGGAACAATGCTAAAATTGCCTTTTCCATCATTTGTATATAAATAAGATTTAGCAATTCCAACTGCATCTTGACCAGAAGTAAACATATCAATAGTTCCATTGTTATCATAGTCCCCAAAAGCCATATTGGATTTCTTTAAACCATTAACCGAAGTAGGTGTATTAATTTCAAATACACCTTTGTTATTAATTAAGGTTTGGAAAGAAATTCCAGCACCACCAGGTTGACCTATTATGGCAATATCTAGCCAGCCATCATTATTTAAATCAACCCATTTAATATCACCATACCTAAATGGCCTGATTGCTAAATTTAAATTCTCAAACCCTGTGCCTGTATTTTTAAACACATTGGTCACATTACCGTTATCGCTTTCACCCAAAACTGCTAAATCCATTAAACCATCTTTGTTATAATCACCCCATGCAAATCTTGCACCACGTAACCCAGGAATTAAATTTTCAACTAATTTTAAAGGATCTGTAGGCACAAATACGGTTGAGGTAAATTGAGAAGCTTGCCCTTCTTTATTGACCATTTGAATGGCAATACTATATGGCTTGCGGCTTGTCAAATTAATATCCGTGAATTCTAAAGAATCTGGATAGTTTTTCGCAAAAACCTTATCTAATATAATTGGAATGGTTGGATTTGAATTTCTATAATTATATGCATCATTTATTCTAGCAGACTTAAAGTTAGTAGTTGTATCTACTTTAACATTAGCGAATAAATAATTATCAATAAGATCCTTCGGCGCCTCCCACTTCACTTTAACCCTATAACCATCATTGGATACTGCAATTTTTGATAAAGCGATTGCAGGTGGTGCAGTTCTTACAATCGCGCCTGGCGTTTGCAACCAAGTTCTCAGTTGATAATTATTTGAATTCCACCAATCTCCGTCTTTAGGAATAACCTCATACCACATGATATCCTTAAAGCCATCTCTATTAATATCTACCACTTTCACGTTAAAAATAGACCATATTGCATTACTCGCAAATGGAGTGGGCCCGATAATTTTCTTAGTAAATGAAGTTGCTTGGTTATTTACATATGAAATAAAGTTTCCTGAATTATCAACTGATATGATATCTGGATAACTATCATTATTAATATCTGCCACATCAAATTTACCATCATTGAGTGATGCTTCTAGTTGAATTTTTGCATTAACAGCACTAAAATTATTATCAAAATCATAAACTCTATAATTAGCGCCACTTACCCTAGTCAATACTTGGATTTTTCTATTATTGGAGAAATCGCCAAAGAAAATATTTGATCCGCCATTAATATTCAGTCCAGTTAAATGCATGTAAAATTTCCCATCTTTCTTGTTTGAAACAAAAACCACCAATGGATAGCCATTTGCTTGGCTTATTCCAATAGACCAAGCCCAATTGGTCATTGCAAATATATCTGGTATACCATCACTATTTATATCCACAAACTTGATAGGTCTTACAGAGGAATTTACATTATTAATCATTGAATTATTACTGGAATTCAATGTTGCATTTGGTTCCCATTTAACTTGATTCAATGTGGCTACCAATTCTTGCTTACCATCAAAATTAGCATCCATGAATTCGGCAGTTGATTCAATATTTTGACCAAAATTAACTGCCCCATCATTATGTTGGAATGTTTTTTGATCCCATTTATACGTTAAGTTCTTAGTTTGATTCCAAGAATTAATATTTGGATTGTAAAAATTAGCAGGTGCATTTGTCGTATCCAATTTGAAAGTTAAATTCGAATTGGTTAAATAAGCAATTCTTGATTGTTGATTTGCATCAGTCCCTTTTCTGTAAATTCCCACTAAGTCAAACTCGTCATCATTATTCACATTCATTGCGGACACAATCTGTAAATAATCAGTTTTACTTTTTGCAATTAATACTGATTTATTCAAAGATAATTTAATACTATTCGTACCCGAACTTTGTTTATTAATATTGATAACTGTTAAAGAATCAGCAGTTAATGCTTTT
>CALLKA010000128.1 GCA_938008665.1 uncultured Bacteroidota bacterium | reverse complement strand
TACTTGCATCAATTGCATATGTGGTTGCGTTTGATGCTCCTGTACCAGTGTAAGCAACACTTGAGGTTATATTTGTTGCCGATGAGAATACTGGCAATCTTCCAATGACACCACCAGTTGCGGTAACTGTTCCTGCCATACTTAAGAGGTTATTGTTGTTTCCTGCATTATCACGGAAGTACAGACCTGTATTATCCCACCAGAGATCTCCAGAAGTTGCACCAGTTCCAGAATATGTTCCTGGCGTAATTCTCATTGATGCAAAAGTAGATGTTGAAGCAGCAAGATTCAACTTTCCACCAAGGTAGACACTACCACCTATACCAACACCACCTGTCACCTGGAGGGCTCCTGATGTCGTGGATGTTGAATTAGTTCCACTAGAGATTGTGGTAATTCCTGAAACATTCAATGTTGATAACAAATTGGTTGCTGCAGTTACTCCAAGGCCACCAGTTACATTGAGTGAGCCAGCAACACCAACTGTTGAAGCAAAGTTGCCAGCGCCTGTTACACTAAGAGCAGAAGATAAAGTAGTTACCCCAGTTACATTGAGAGTAGATCTTAATGTAGTTGCACCTGTAACTCCCAAGCCACCTGTTACATCAAGATTGCCACTTAAACCAGCATTACTTAAGTTTGCATTACCAGTTACTGCGAGGGTTGAACTCATTGTTGCAGCACCAACTACTACAAGAGTTGAACTAAATCCAGCAGCTCCAGAAACTGTAAGCCCTGTGCCAACATTAACATTTCCACTTACACCAAGACCGCCAACTATTGTCAATGCACCCGTAGTAGATGATGTTGACTGAGTATTGGCTGCAATATTGAATGTTCCTAGAACAGTAAGAGATGAATTAAATGTTGCTGCTCCTGAAACATTCAATGTTGATCTTAAGATTGTTGCACCAGTTACTCCAAGACCGCCATTTATATCAGCATTGCCTTGTATTCCTACAGTTGATGCAAAATTACCAGCACCAGTTACATTAAGAGCAGAAGATAAAGTAGTTGCGCCTGTTACATTAAGAGTTGATCTCAATGTAACTGCACCAGTTACTCCAAGTCCTCCTGTAATATCAGTGTTGCCTTGTATTCCCACAGTTGAAGCAAAGTTGCCAGCTCCAGTTACATTAAGAGTAGATCTTAATACTGTGGCTCCTGTAACACCAAGTCCACCAGTTATATTTGCAGAGCCTTGGACACCTAATGCAGCTGCTAAATCGGCTGCTCCTGCAACGCTGAGGGTTGATCTTAATGTTGTAGCGCCAGTTACACCTAAACCACCAGTAATATTTACAGAACCGCCAGAAACACCAGTAATTAATCCTGTACTAGGATCGACTGTAGCAATTGAAGTATTTGAACTAGAATAAGTACCTACAAGTCCACCCAAAGGCGGGCTTGTAAAAGTTGCAGGTGTGCCTAAGCATATAGATTGAGCTGGACTTGGCAAACTAGTGTCTCCACTAAATCGCCTCATATTCCACGATACCACATTTTTTCCACCTTCTTCGTAAAATTCAAAATATCGTTTTTTAACAATAGGAACTATTGTTTCTTTATTTTTTTTCATATATTCTGATATAGTTATGTTTAATTGATCTTTAATAAATCTTGAACCATTATAGGTACACATAGCTACAGATAATGCCATTATTTACATTTTAAGTTACGAAATGATTTAAATCAATTAAATCCATTTAATTGATTTGTTTTTCAATGAATTTTTAAAAATACTTAAAATATTATCAATACCAATAGTAATATTTAATTCAAGTTGCATTTTTTTTATTTTGGTTATGGATTCTTGTATTTTCTTTTTGTTTTTTAAGAAATCAATTAGACTATAAATAATCCAAAACTCACCTTTAATTAAGTGCCATAATAGAGTAGAAGTAAATAACTGAGAATACCATATTTTTTTTCTAAACCCATTTAAATGGATAGCATGTAATATAAAACTATTTCTATAATAAATACGGTTAACTAGATTTGACTTGTTAAGATTTTTAGTAGTGGCACTTACTTTATGAAAACAAATTGACTGATGCTCGTAATACAGTTTCCATCCCATCTTCCATGCTCTTAATCCTAAATCAAAATCTTCAAAATAAAATGGATGAAGTTACAGTTATTGGGTTTTCTAATAAGTCTAAAAAAGAGAATGAAGAAGCGTCTTTTATTTTTAATGCACCTAAGATTCAAAAAAATGCCGACCCTTCAAAAAATAATGAACCCATTTTTTATACAGCTGAAAAGCCGGCACAATTTCAGGGTGGGTCTAAAGGCTGGGTAGAATATTTGGGAAAGAATTTAAATCGAGATTTGGCATTTAAAAATAAAGCAGCCGCTGGTAAATATACTGTTAAGCTTAATTTTGTTGTTAATAAAGATGGTGATGTAGAGAATGTAATTGCTGAAAACAATCCTGGATATGGCACTGTTGCTGAGGCAATACGTGTTATAGAACAAGGTCCAAAGTGGATTCCTGCAGAACAAAATGGCAAAAAGGTAAACTATTTGATTAAACAGACAATTGTATTTGAAGTTTCTGACAAATAATTTCAGATTAGATTTATTAATTAATACGACATTTGATTAATGACTAATCAACCCCCTGCATTTTTATGCGGGGGTTATTGTTATCAAAACCTTAATATTATTACCGCTTAAATAAGCTAATTTGAAATTTAACATATATCCTTGTTAAATACTAAAGATTCCCTTTACTTTCGCCGACAAATCATAAACTAGTTTAATGTATACATGCAAGTTTCATTTAAAGAAATCCCTCCTCATTTTGGCATCGAGCCTTTTTTTTCAAACCATCTTTGCGCAAAGTTCAATTAAAGGCCAAATAACAGATAGTGCTGAGAAAAAGCAATTGTATAATGCATCAATTAACATCTTAAGAGCTAAGGATTCAATTTTAGTAGGATCAACAAGGGCAAATAAAGATGGGCAATTCAATTTGCCTGCAAAATCGGAAGGAAAATATATTTTAATGATTACTTATCCTCAATATGCAGATTATATTGATAAAATAGAACTTGCTAATGGGCAAGAACTAAATTTAGGTACACTGTATTTGAATACAAAAGCTTATTTATTAAAAGAGGTTATTGTAAGAAACACAATTTCGGCTATACGTATTAAAGGAGACACAACTGAGTATAAGGCAGATAGTTTTCGTGTAAATCCCAATGCAGACGTGCAGGAACTTTTGAGAAAAATGCCAGGAATACAGGTAAATTCAAAAGGCGAAATTACAGCACAAGGCGAAAAAGTAAATAAGGTATTAGTTGATGGAGAAGAATTTTTCAGTGATGATCCGGCTGTTGTTACAAAGAATTTAAGGGCCGATATCGTTGATAAGATACAAGTATTTGATAAAAAGTCGGATCAGGCTAGTTTTACAGGTATTGATGATGGTCAAAAAACCAAAACCATTAATGTACAATTAAAAGAAGATAAGAAGAATGGATATTTTGGTAAAGCAGAGATTGGTTCCAATTTTGGAGAATATGGCAACGGTAAATTATTAGCCAACTCTTTTAAAGGCAAAAAGAAAGTGGCTGCTTACTTTACACAGGATAATACCAAGTTTGAAGCACTTAATTGGGATGAAACTAGAAATTATTCGGACGGAGGAAATACGACTATGGAAGTGGGCGAAGATGGTGGTGTGAGTATGTACTTTAGTGGGGAAGATGAGTATGGTAGTAATGTGGGTTTGCCAAATCAAAAAAGCGCTGGATTCGTTTTTGGTAATAAGTGGATGAAATCATCTACGAATAATACCGCTCAATTTCAAAACCTAATTATGAATTCTCTTGGGAAAAACTATTCAAAAACTATTTTACCAGATTCGTCATTTATTAGTAATATTTCTGATGCCCAATACAGCGATAAGAAAAAATTTAAAATTAATAGCATTAATGAATGGGGAACAGATAGTACAGGTTTGTTTAAAATTACCTTGAAAGCTGCAGATGTTTTATTAGAGGGCACTAGTCTATACGAAGGTCAAACTAAAGGCGAAACGGGGCATTTAATTAATACTTCCAGAAGGCAAAGTTCCTTGAATGAAGATGATAAAACATTAACTTCCAATTTAAGTTATAGAAGAAAATTTGCTAAAAAAGGGAGAACGATTTCTTTTGTTTCCGATTTGAATTTTAATGATAAAGTTCAAGTTGGGTTACTTGTTTCTAATAACCAATACTTTAATTATAGCGGGGCTGTTATTAAAAATGATTCCGTAGATCAATTAAAGTCAAATAAACAAAACACATCTTCTATTAATTCAAATGTTATATATACAGAGCCTATTGGTAAAAAATCATTTTTAATTTTTAAATACGCTTTAAACATTGGGAAAAATGATGCAGAAAGAATAAGCTATGATAACTCAGGAAATACGCTGATTTCTTCAAAGCCATTGTATAGTGATGTTATTGATTCACTAAGTAATCATTTTATTTTTAACACGATTAATAATGCTGGTTCGATTAATTATCGCTTTGTAGATAAAAAATATAACTGGGCGCTAGGATCAGGCTTTGGAACTGCTCGTTATCAAATGAATGACGTAGCTAATAACAGCATACGTTCTATCAATTTTAAAAACTTTATCCCTGCATTTACTTTAAATTATAATTTCAAGCAACAAAGAAGATTACAATTTGAATATTCTGGAAAAACAATAAATCCCACCTTATTACAAATACAGCCATTAATTGATAATGCAGATCCATTAAATTTAAATATAGGTAATTCCAATTTGCAACAAGGTTTTACAAATACGATAAGATTAAACGCAAATGATTATCAGGTATTTAAAAATAGATATATGTATGCTAATTTGCAATATTCAAATACGGATAATGCCATTAGCAATAGTACAACTGTTGATCCTTTAGGTAGAAGAGTAAATCAGTATATAAATGTACAAGGAAACTATAATTACAGTGGTAATTTTAATTATGGTATGGAAATATATAAGGGTATTCAATTGGGGGGAGGCGTAAATGGAAATGTAGGTAGGTATGTAAACAAAGTAAATGGTGTTAGAAATATCAATGACAACAAAAGCATTGGTTATAATTTACAATTGCAGTATTGGGGTGAAAAATGGTATAGTTTTTATTTGAATTTTAGTGCTAATAACAATACCACTGTTTCTAGTATACGACCAGGCGCATCTACCAATTATTGGAATTATGGTATCAATGGAAGCCCCGAACTTAAGTTCAAAAAAATAAAAACATATTTTAATTTAAATATTGAAGCTAATATCTATCAAAAATCAATTGTATTCCCAGATCAAAGAAATATTTATATCCTAAGCCCATCTTTTAGAAAAGTGATTGGTAAAACAGATAGTTGGGAGATGAAACTATATGTATTTGACATGCTAAATCAAAACAACTATGTACAAAGAAATATAACAAGTAATTTCATCTCTGAAGCTAGTAATAATGGCGTTAGAAGATATGTCATGTTTAGTCTTATATACAATTTTAGTAAAAACGGTAAGCCGTCAAATATGGGTTTTTAACAATTAATTATTTATAAAAAATGAAATATATAAACCTCTTTTTCTTCTTCTTAATTGCTAACGTAGTAAATGCACAAACTACTTTTATCACAAGTGGAAAAATTACATACGAGCGAAAATTAGCCCAACATACATTAACTGAATCCATGCAATCAGAAGGCGATATGGATGGTGGGTGGTCTGAGGAGTTGAAAAAATTATTCCCGAAAATTGTCACAGACAATTATATTATGGATTTTAACGCTTCTCAAACCTATTACAGAATGGCTAAAGAAAATCCGGATAACAAGTATATGGTATTCGGTTTTAAGCCTTCTGAAATTGACTTTACCTTACAAAATTTGAATGAAGAATTAACTGTAATGAAAAAATCACTTTTTGAAAAAGAGTATTTCATTAAAGATAGCCTAACCAAATACGAATGGAAAATAACTGGAGAAATTAGAGATATTGCAGGTTTTGAATGTAAAAAAGCAGTTACAAAAATTTGTGATTCCGTGGTGGTGGTCGCTTTTTATACTGATCAAATTATCGTAAAAGGGGGCCCAGAAAGTTTTCATGGACTTCCTGGAATGATATTAGGGTTGGCTATACCAAGGTTGTCAGAAACTATATATGCAACCAAACTTGAGTTAATAAGTCCAGAAATTCCAATACCGACACAAGGTAAATCCAAGGTGGTGAAGCGAAATCAAATTAGTTTCGACCTTAAAAAAGGCATTGAGCAATGGGGCAGATTTGGAAAAGTAATATTATGGGCTTCTAATTTATAATTACCTCAACCGATCCGTGCTTTTCACCAATTTTTCATCTTGGTAAATTTTGATCATTGCTAGTATTTGAAATACTGGGATGATAAATAATGCGATAGATGGAAGGGTGAAGCCACCGCCTGGATTCGCCACTACAGTCATATAAATAAAATAGCCGATTAAAATAGACAGTAAAAAATTTACAAGTACCACTTTTAATTGCAACATACGATTGCCATATAAAAAAATGGTGATGAATGATAAGCATGCGCTAAATGCCAATGAGATTAAAGTGCTGTACTGCGCACTACCATTAATTTCTAATGCAAATGGCGTTGGTGTATAGTAAAAAGGAAAGCGCAATACTGAAAATGCAGCTGCACTTGCTAGCAATAACCAAATGGATTGTATTCTTTGTATCATAGTATAAAGTTAAACTATTATCCTAGTTCTGGATACAAAACAAACTGCTCCATGAACTTATTCACCTCTTTCTTCGTGTTTGCTAGAACTGTTTCGTTATCAGCATTCATTAAAGCAGTGTCAATAGATTCAACTACAAATGGGATATGTGTTTCAGTCATACCACGTGTAGTAATAGCAGCAACACCAAAACGGATACCAGATGTTACAAATGCAGATTTGTCATCGTAAGGCACCATATTTTTATTCGCAGTAATATCGGCATGTCCTAAAACTTGTTCAGCCTTTTTACCACTAATATTTTTATTACGTAAGTCAATTAACATTAAATGGTTATCAGTACCACCACTGATAATTTCATATCCTTTCGCAACAAATGCAGCAGCCATCGCTTGTGCATTTTTTTGTACTTGCTTCGCGTAAACTGTGAAATCGTTAGATAAAATTTCACCAAAGGCAATAGCTTTTGCTGCAATCACGTGCTCCAATGGCCCACCTTGTGTTCCAGGGAAAACAGCCATATCAATCACGTTTGACCACAATCTTAAATTTCCTTTAACGTCTTTTAAGCCTAAAGTATTTTCACCATCTTTTGCCATCATAATTACACCACCACGAGGGCCACGTAAAGTTTTGTGGGTAGTGGAGGTTACAAAATGACAATGATTAAATGGAGAACTTAATAATCCTTTAGCTATTAATCCAGCTGGGTGTGCAATATCGGCTAACACAAATGCACCCACTTCGTCTGCTACTTTTCTGATTCTTGCATAGTCAATATCACGGCTGTATGCACTTGCACCACAAATAATTAATTT
>CALLKA010000127.1 GCA_938008665.1 uncultured Bacteroidota bacterium | reverse complement strand
AAGTGATTGCCACTTTGCCATTAAAAATGGTAGGTGTATCTGTCGGTGTTAAAGCTGGTGGTAAACTAATCGTTAAAATGAAGTCATTAAAGGTAAAAGCTTTACCAAAAGATTTAAGAGAATTTATTGAATGCGATATTACTAACCTTGATTTGAATGGTAACATTCGTGTTCAGGATGTAAATGCGCCAAATATGGAAATTTTAAATCCGCCACGTATACCAGTTGCTTCTGTAGTTTTAACACGTCAGTTAAAGCAAGAAGAATCTGCTGCTCCTGCTGCAGGTGCTGCTGCACCAGCTGCCGCTGCTGCGAAAAAATAGTTTCTTACACAATGAGAATATACAAATCCCTTCCCGAGTTTCGGGAGGGGATTTTAGTTTTAAATAAAGGGTAATTTTTACTTAAATTTGAATTTGAACGAACGTTATAGCATGTCAAAATTTTTAATCATAGGCTTAGGGAATATCGGCCCCGAATATGCGCACACAAGGCATAATATAGGCTTTGATGTTATTGATGCTTTTGTTATAAAGCAAGGTGGCTTTTTTAAATCTGATCGATTGGCTGATGTTGCCGAAGTAAAGTGGAAGGGTAAAACATTTATTTGTGTAAAGCCCACCACGTTTATGAATTTAAGCGGCAAGGCTTTTAAATATTGGATGGACAAAGAAAAAATTGATATCGAAAATACTTTGACGATTGTTGATGACTTGGCACTGCCTATTTCAAAAATTCGATTACGAGCATCAGGGTCGGATGCTGGGCATAATGGATTAAAGGATATTCAATTAACATTGGGCACTGATGCGTATCCAAAACTAAGATTTGGTATAGGTAATGATTTTAAAAAAGGCCAACAGATTGATTTTGTTTTAGGCAAATGGAATACTGCTGAAAAAAAAATCGTGGAACTGAAAATTGAAAAAAGTGTTGAAGTGATTGAGTCATTTGCTAGCATAGGATTATCAAGAACCATGACTATGGCAAACGCACTTGAGATTATAGCTTAAAAAAAATATTTGTATGAGTATATTTTGTATTGGACGAAATTATGTAGCGCATGCACAGGAGTTAGGAAATGAAGTACCTACATCACCTGTTATTTTTATGAAACCATCTGCTTCTCTTTTAGCCGACGGAAAAAATTTCGATATTCCTTCCTTCACCAACGACTTACATTATGAAGGTGAATTAGTTTTGCGTGTAAGTAAACAAGGAAAAAATTTAAAGGCAGTGAATGTAATTGACTATTGTGATGCTATTACAGTAGGTATTGATTTTACAGCACGTGATTTACAAGCCAAACTAAAAGAAAAAGGGTTGCCTTGGGAAAAAGCCAAAGCGTTTGATGATTCAGCTGTATTGGGTAAATGGACACCATTAACTGCAGCAATTTTAGATCAGCCCATCCACTTTTCATTACATAAAAATGCTGCTGTTGTTCAAGATGGCGATTCCTCATTAATGATATTTTCATTAGCCACCATATTAGAAAGCATCACCGAATACTTTACTATATACCCAGGTGACTTAATATATACAGGCACACCAGTTGGGGTGGGCCCCACCTTAAAGGGAGATGTTTTTGAGGGCTATTTTGAAGCAAATCAAGTATTTAGCATTAAAGTGAACCCTTAATTATCAAAATTTTTAACTAAATTTGCCACCCCTTAAAAGGGGTAATAACCATTCGGCGAGGTAGCTCAGTTGGTTAGAGCACAGGATTCATAACCCTGAGGTCCCGGGT
>CALLKA010000126.1 GCA_938008665.1 uncultured Bacteroidota bacterium | reverse complement strand
ATTTAATTAACATGCCTACTCGCTTAACAACAAATTTTTCATTACTATGTTTTTGAATATTTGTATAACTAAAAACAAATAATGAAGTAATATTTGCATAATCTATATCCGTCCAAAGCAATTTTTTTTGAATAGTGGGTGCTAGGATTACTAGCGCACTCCTATCTATGTAATTTAATGAAGAAGCAAAACAAAGTAAAATTGCAATTTTCCATCGCTCATTAACATTAACAGTTGCCTTAATGATATTTTAATCTTGTTTAATTATTCCAACGCCATCAGCAATAATATAACCATTTGCATTTTCATTAGAAATAGTCACAGTTGCAGACTTCCCTTTCTCAAAATAATATTCACCCACCCTCACTGCAAATCCAAGCGGATCTCCTTTTCTAAAATTCCACTCTAAAGTTTCTACACCACTAGCATGTTGAACGGAGATTTTTGCATTGGAAGCGCTTTTTTCATCCGGGAAATACATGAAGCAAAGTTTGTACTTACCTGATTCGTTTATAGGCAACAAATAAGTACATTCTGCAGCACTATCCGGTGCAGCTTGTTGGCAGTTATATTTAAATAGGTTTCTCATTCCTGCTATTTGTTTATTCTGCCAATTACCTTTATATAAAATTTTATTTTTTTCAGCTGATGTAATGACAGCACCAATATTTTTAAGTTGTTCATTATAAATACTATGACTAGCGGTTCCCTTTGGCCCGATTTCCTGTGGTAAAAAAGGCTCTATTTTTGTTTTTGAAGCAAGATTGTTTTCAATCTGAAGATTCCAATTGCCCATAATCGGTTTGATTTCTTTATCCCCAGCATTGTAAATCACATTATTCTTTAGGGTTGTATTACTCGTAGCCCAGTCAAGAAATATGCCATTCGCTAATGTTCTTCGAGGTGTTGCATTTAATAATTGTTCGTATCCCCAGATATCATATAGATAATTATTCATTATAAAGTTTGGTGCTGCTAAGCGATTCATCGTTGCAAAATGAATCGCAGCGCCATCAATAGTAGTTTGCATGCAATCATGTATTTCATTGAATTCAACAACATTTCCACCCTGATTTCTAAATGCAAATATGCCATTTCGCGATAAGTCACTAAAGTGATTATGTGAAATATAATTTCCTGGTTCCATTGCCATAGATGCTGGCCTTGAATCAATATGAACGCCACCACCATAATATCGTATTTTGCCACAATGCGCCACTGTATTCCTTGTTATTCTATTAAGCATTGGAAAAACTTTTGCCGCTTTTTCACCAGCCGTAAAAATTTTTGTATCATCCATATAAGATAATCTAGCACCTGTTAAAAGAACACCGCCGCCGCCAGAATTTTTCACCGTATTGTTATCAAAAATATTGTTCTTACTATCCAGGTGTAACCAGAATGCATAGCCACCAATATTTTCAAAATAAGAATCAGTTATACTACAATGCTTTGTATTCTCAAACATAACAGCACAGTCGGTGTGAACCCTTGCTTCTATTTGACCTAAAGTAAAACTGGTATGTTGAAAGTTTAAACCCTGAAAATATATATTCTTAACATAGGCCCCAGTTTCAATATCACCCTTTAAATAAAATATTCTATTTAAGTAGGGCGCGATAATTTCGGAATTATTGGGCAGCTCCCCTTGTAATGGTTTATAAAATAATCTGCCAAGTTGATGATCTAAATACCACTCTCCAGGCATGTCTAATTCTTCCTTTACACCTTCAATCCAAAACCAGCTTCCCTTATCTATTTCACCATGTTGTTCGCGAGGTCCAATAGTTATTGTAGCTGTTTCTTGGTTAACGCCAACTACATCATTCCATTGATTAAAAAAACGCCAGCGAGGCACTATATTAATTTGAGCATCCGATTCAGCTCCCCAGCTTTTTTTTACTACCCCTTCTGAAATTGTCAATTGATTGGGTGAACTTGATGATACATATATGTATGGATTGTTTTGATTGACATTTGGATAACGTGCGCGGATGGCTCTTTTACCATTGACAAATAGTTCCCGAAAGTTCCAAGGTAGAGCAGGCTTTTTTGTATATTTTTCAGGCACATTCACCTCTCTTTTCCAATCTTTGGTTTCCGGTATATCAATAAACCAAATTCCATTGGTTGATTTTTGCCAATTGCCAGATAAACGCTTACCTCCACTTAAAACAACTTTTTCACCAGCCGCAGATTTCCAAATAATGGGTGCTGATTTTGTTCCGGAATCTGCAGCGGTAAATTCAAGCGTTTGTTCTAAATAATAAACGCCCTTTCTGATAACCACCTCAATAGGCGTATTAGGGTTATCATATTTTGCCATTCTCACTGCTTTCTTTGCATGTTCTAATGTAGCAAAAGGCTGATCAATTGACCCATTGTTTGCATCTTTGCCATTCACGGCAACATAAAACCTCTTTACTTCAATCACTTGACCTTGAAAGGAAAATAAACTAACTATTATCAAGGCAAATAATCCACAATAAAATATTTTTTTCATTATCAAATTTTTTCAGGCAACACACATTAATTATTTTTTAAAATCACTTCTAACTTTTCTCCCAATATTTCATACCCGGCAGGTTTAGGATGTAAACCATCGGTAAATAATGCTTCATTAATTTTACCATCTGCTTGCAACAACACTTTACCAATATCTGCAAATCCAACTTTTTCAGATTTTGTCATCGTACGAATACCTTTATTAATTAATACAATGCGATCCATATATTCTCTCCTAGGATAAATCCCCAACATTGTTATTTTGGCTTGTGGTTGCTGCATTTTTATTACTTGCACTAAAAAGCGAAGCCCTTCTAAAATTTCTTCATTGCTATTTACGCGTAAGTTATTGGTGCCAATATTAATTATAATTTTTTCAGGTGAAATGTCAGCCAATTCATCGTGATAAATGCGCCACAAAACATTTTCAATACGGTCCGCTCCAAATCCAAAATTTCGGACTTCATAAGGAGCAAGATATTTTTGCCAGGACTCATTGCTTTTAATATTGGGTTTTCCTCCCCAATTATGGGTAATGGAATTGCCTATTAGTAATACTTTATTTGATTCTGTTTTGTTTAAAGCTAATATTGAATAATGACGGGCCTCCCAATCAAAGTTAGCGGGGGTACGGCGTTGTCGAATTGGAATTTGAGTTTTTAACTTCCCAACGGGTTCCTTAAATATATCTCGCAGTTTTTTCTCATAAGCTTCTGCATAGCGCATCATACCAAGATCGTTTGGATGTGTGCCATCTACCATTGCTTGCTCTTCTATCCCTATTTCCTTTAAAGAAAGTAAATATATGCTAGTGATATTTTCTTTAGTAAGTTGCTCAAAAGCTACATTCAATATTTTATTAGCACCTTCAAACAAAGTTTGACGCTCTGGAATCATGTATCCATCCGTATAGCCAGCATGTTCCGTAAGTAAGATTGGCGTATGTGGATGTTTTGATCTAATTAACTTTACTGATGCAATAATGCGCTTTTGAAGTGTTACTGAATCTATATCCTTACTAAGTAAATTAGGTAAACAATCAAGTATAAAAACTCGAGCATCAATTTCGTTGATAAGATCAATTAAGGAATTTTCTAAACGCCCGTTGCCTGCAAAACCTAAATTTATAACTGATCGATCAAGTTTACGAGATAATATATTGGTCCAGGACATACCAGGCCGACTGGCACATGCACCATGTGCAATGGAAGTACCATATACGACTATAGGTTTTTCAATCCGATGCGGCTGAATTTTAAAAAGACTTCCATTAGTCACTCCAATCTCTAAATTTTTAACACTATTGAATAATGGTAAAAAAAGTTGATACTCCCTACCTAGTTTATGAAAATTATCATTAGGCCTTAGGTTGTCAAATACATATTGTATAGTGTCTTTAAAACTATATTTTCCAGAAGCCCAATGCAACATACCATCACTATCAGTGCAATATAGATCTACGCCGCTAACTGCAGTAGATGGAACGTGCGGTTTATTTAAAGGTCCAGTTATTTTATATCGAATGATTATCTGTGGTGCATTACTAATAAATCTAATTGAAAGCCCTGCAGATTGTTGTGATAAGTCCCATACGGCTTGTCGAACTAAGTCTGCTGCACGAGGAGGAAGACGTTGCGTTCCATTGCCTATTTCACTTTGCCAAGCTTGCCCATCCATTACAGACATAGATGTGTCTGCCAATTTCCACCAAGTTATATTATTCTGTGCCGATGCAAAAAAAGTAAAATAAATAAAAGAAAGGGTAAACAGTAGTCGTTTCATATTACGTAAGATTCAAATAAAAATATTTATTATAGAAGTCATTATTGAATTTACGAATAACAGATATGACTTCTATAATAAATATGATTAGATTAATGACTAATTTATTTTGAATTATGCTACTTGCCTAATTTAATATTTACAGTTTTTAAAAAACGAAGCATAATATTCAATAAATATCATAACTTAAATTATTTAATAAGACTAATTTAGAGATTACAATTCAAAATAATCAAACACATGAAAATAGGTATTCAAATTTTAAGTTTTCTATTGGCAACTGCTTCATTTCAAGGATGCAAAGTATTTCAAAAAACAGCAATTACTAAAAGTGCGACAACGCAACAGGCAATGCTAAAAGCAATGCAATGGCAGGAAGCCAATCCCATCTTTACAAAAGCACCCACCGACTGGACCAATGGTGCCTATTATGTTGGGGTGGTTAAAGCACATGAAGCCACGAAAAACATGGAATATCTAGGGGCTTTAAAATCAATGGCTATTCGTAATAGCTGGAAGCCATGGGAGCGATTTTATCATGCGGACGACATGAATATTTGTTATAGTTACTTGTACCTCAACACTTTAGGTGAAAAAAATGTTGATCTTGGCCCAACCAGTACAATCATTAAGGACCACTTGTATAAGCCCTATGCTTGGAAAAATGGTGGAAATGAAAACGTAAAAGGAAACAACGAGCCAGATGAAAAAAAGATATTATGGTGGTGGTGTGATGCTTTGTTCATGGCACCTCCAGTGATTGTGAACTATGCAAAACAAGTGAATGAACCATCCTATCTCAAGGAAATGGATAAGTATTATGCACAAGCTTACGAACTATTGTATGATAAAAAAGCACACTTGTTTTCAAGAGATGCGCGTTTTTTATTAACGGGAAAAACAAATGATATTAAAGAAAAAAATGGCAAAAAAGTTTTTTGGTCTAGAGGAAATGGATGGGTGTTGGCTGGATTAGCATTAATGTTAACTGATTTACCAAAAGATTATCCAACTCGAAAATTTTATGAAAATTTATTTATAGAAATGGCAGAACAAATAAAAATATTACAACCTGCAGATGGACTTTGGAGAACTAGTTTATTATCACCGGAATCGTTTGATCATGGTGAAGTAAGTGGCAGTGGTTTTTTTACATTCGCATTGGCATGGGGTATTAATAATGGAATTTTAAATAAAGCATCTTATACCCCTGTTGTATTAAAAGCATGGAAAGCTATTTTAGCTTGTCAACAAGAAAATGGAAAAGTGGGTTGGGTACAAAATATTGGCGCAAACCCAATGCCAGCAAGTGCAAACAGCTGGCAAAATTTTGGAACAGGGGCATTTTTAATGGCAGGAAGTGAAATAATAAAATTAAAATAATTTTATGCGTTTTATTTTTAATCGGAATTGGTTCATCATTTTTTATTTGATCCCAACGCTACTTTTTGCGCAAACTAAAAAGCCAAATATTATTTTTATTTTAACAGATGACCAACGCTGGGATGCAATGGGTATTGCAGGAAATAAAATTATTCAAACACCTCAAATGGATACCCTGGCTGTATCGGGTACTTATTTTAAAAATGCATTTTCCACTACACCCATTTGTGCTGCAAGCCGCGCATCTATTTTAACTGGATTGTATGAGCGTACCCATGGTTATACTTTTCAAAAACCGAAACTAAGGGCGCCTTATGCTGAAATGATTTATCCTAAAATATTTAAGGACCATGGTTATCATGTAGGATTCTTTGGGAAATTAGGTGTTGTCATGAATAACCCAAGTCAATATTTTAACGAAAGCGATTTTTACGACCGAGGCGGAGAGGCGGAAAAGCAAGGTTATTTTTATAAAAAAATAGGTAATGATACCGTGCATCTTACCAGGTATTCTGGATATCAAGCGCAAAATTTTATTAAAAATGCGCCCACAGATAAACCCTTTTGTCTTTCCATTTCATTTAGCGCACCACATGGGCACGATAATTCAATAGCACAATATTTTTGGCAACAAAAATCGGATAGTCTTTATAAAAACATAGTGATTCCAGAACCTGTTTTAGGGAATGATTCATTTTTCAATAAACTGCCCATTCCTGTGCAAGAAGGATTCAATAGAACGAGGTGGAAGTGGCGTTTTGATACCCCCGAAAAGTATCAAAATATGGTCAAAGGGTATTATCGTATGATTACTGAAATAGATGATGAAATTGGCCTTATACGAAAACAACTAAAAGCGCAAGGAATAGAAGATAATACCATCATTATTGTGATGGGGGACAATGGCTACTTTTTAGGTGACCGTCAGCTGGCCGACAAATGGTTGATGTATGATGTTTCCATTAGAGTTCCTTTAATTATTTATGATCCTAGGATCCATAAGCCCGCTACCATTGATGCCATGGTATTAAACATTGATATAACAAAAACAATGCTGGGTATTGCTGGCATTACTGCGCCTAAAAATTACCAAGGACAAAATTTAATGCCTTTTGTTGCAAAAGGAAATATCCCCTCCAATAGAAAATCAATATTAATAGAACACTTATGGAAGTTACCTGAAATACCATCTAGTGAAGGGATTCGCAGCGCCAACTGGAAATATTTTCGCTATCGTTTAATTAGTGCGCCCGAAGAATTATATGATTTGAAAAGTGATCCACTCGAAAAGAATAACCTTGCTGCAAATCCGAAATATGCTAAGCAACTTGTTTTATTACGGAAACAATGTGATGCCGCTATTTTAAAATACCAATCTGAAAAAATAGGTCCAGATGACCCTTTTATTGAAAATACTAAATTTTAATGCGCGCTACTTTACATTTAACTATTAAAGTGTTGCTTTATTTCTAAAAAATGGTATAAATTTAAATAGAGGCTATATCGTATTTTAATTAAAATCATTTTTAACCTTCCATAAATAAATGCTCAATAGTAAAAATCAAAATCTCAATTACGTTGTAGCTAATCAGCTGGATGAATTGTGGGGTTTATTTGCCACTACTATTGGTTATCAATCATTTAAATCAAATTTAAACTATCCTCCCAAACAGCATCCTACTTCCTATTGGTTCAATCCAAAAAATGGAAGAGTATTACAGGAATATCAATTGCTTTATATTACTAGCGGGGAGGGAATTTTTGAATCCGCCAATTGCAAATCAACAAAAATTGTGGCAGGTGATATCATTTTTTTATTTCCGGGAGAGTGGCATAGTTATCAGCCTTCCAAAAATAAAGGATGGGATGAATATTGGATTGGCTTTAAAGGTGATTTTATTAATAAACTTTTCCAGAATAATTTTATTAATAAAAAAAATCCGATAATTAACATCGGCTTCAATGAACAAATTATAACATTATTCATACAAGGAATAGAAATTGCAAGCTTTCAAAAAACCGCTTACCAGCATTTACTTGCAGGAATCATAAGTCACTTAATCGCTACCATTTGTTATATTGAAAAAAACAATGCTTTTAGAGATAAAGAAGTAGTGATTTTAATTGAAAAAGCAAGGTTGATGATGCGGGCTAATTCAGAAAAAAATATTACTCCGAAAGAAATTGCAACTTCTTTAAATATCAGCTATTCGTGGTTTCGTCGTATCTTTAAACAATATACAGGATTCTCCCCTGCGCAATATCAAATGGAAATAAAAATTCAACATTCAAAGGACCTGCTTAATAGTTCCACAATGAGTATTAAAGAAATATCTTTCGCCTTAAATTTTTTATCAGCTAGCTACTTTGTCACTTTTTTTAAGTCTAAAACTGGAATGTCGCCTAGCGATTACAGAATTAAAGTACACGGGAAAAACAATTAAACCGAGCGAAATGTACCTACATATAAATATGTGTCAAAATTCAAATCAATTAAGTCAGATAAGCAAGTGCTTTTATTTTAATAAATTTTATATTGTAAGTAAATAAAACAATAACTATGAATGCTCTTCTAGGCGTGTTTTTCCATTTTATTGGTGGCTTTGCATCAGGAAGCTTTTATATTCCTTTTAAAAAAGTAAAAGGCTGGAATTGGGAGTCATTTTGGATTGTAGGCGGATTATTTTCCTGGCTCATTGTCCCACCCATTGCTGCTTATTTAACGATCCCTGGTTTTATGGATATTATTAAGGGAACTGCAAGTTCCGGCTTATTAACCACTTATATTTTTGGTGTTTTATGGGGCATTGGCGGATTAACCTATGGATTGGGGGTAAGGTACCTAGGCGTTTCATTGGGTAGTAGTGTGATATTGGGTTTATGCATGGTATTTGGTGCTATCATTCCAGCCATATATTATGATTTTAACCCAGTAATTGGAAAAGATACTTTTTCAGGGATGCTTTCAAATAGTTGGGGGTTAACTGTAATTGCTGGATTACTTATATGTATTGTTGGTATCATTATAAGTGGAAAAGCAGGGGTAATGAAGGAAAAAGAATTAACAAAAGAAGTAGCTAGCGATTCAAATTCAGAATACAAATTTGCACTAGGTATGTTTGTGGCTATTGTATCGGGTGTACTAAGTGCCTGTTTTAATTTTGGATTAGAAGCTGGACAAAGTATGGCAAGCATAGCAAATGAAACTTGGAAACTAGCAAATCCAAATCAAGGTGAATTTTTATATCGAAACAATGTTATTTATGTGGTTTTATTGTGGGGTGGATTAACCACTAATTTTATTTGGTGTATGATTTTAAATGCGCGCAATAAATCTTTTAATGATTATTCAAATAAAAAAACACCCCTATTAAAAAATTATATTTTTTCAGCATTGGCAGGTACCACTTGGTTTTTACAGTTTTTCTTTTATGGTATGGGCGAAAGTAAATTAGGGAATGGTCCTAGCTCTTGGATTTTACATATGGCATTTATCATTCTAGTGGCTAATATGTGGGGCTTGGTATTAAAAGAATGGAAGGGCGTGAGTAAAAAAACAAATGCCAGAATCATCGCCGGAATAATAGTGATCATTATTTCAGTCATGGTGGTAGGGTATGGGAATAATTTGCACAATTAATTATAAAATATAAAATATGTCGAACAAAGATTTCAAATTCGTAAGTTATTTATGGGACGAAGAAAAAGCAAAAGCACTCGCTGGTGATGAAGTGGGCTTATTAGTGTATCGCTCCAATTTATTAGGCGCCGATTTAAGGTTAACTAATTATGGCGGTGGTAACACTTCTTGTAAAGTAGCAAGCATTGATCCACTTACAAAAAAATCTGTGGAAGTGATGTGGGTGAAAGGAAGTGGTGGTGATTTGGGTACAATGAAAAAAGAAGGACTGGCTGCTTTATATTTAGATCGTTTACATGATTTACAAAATATTTACAAAGGCTTAGCGTACGAGGATGAAATTGTTGGTTTATACAATCATTGCATTTATGATTTTGATTCTAAAGCGCCATCGATTGATACTGCGTTGCATGGATTACTTCCTTTTAAACATATTGATCATTTGCATCCTGATGCAGCGATTGCAATTGCTGCAGCAAAAGATGGTGAAAAAATTACGAAAGAATTATTTAAAGGTGCCATTGGTTGGGTGCCATGGCAAAGACCAGGTTTTGATTTAGGATTACAATTAAAAAAATGTTTGGAAGATAATCCTGGAATAAGAGGAATCATGTTAGGATCACATGGCTTATTTACTTGGGGAGATAACGCGTATGAAAGTTATATGAACACTTTAGAGGTCATTGAAATTTGCGCGCAATATCTTGAAGATAGCTATGTGAAAAAAGGAACTGCATTCAAAGGACAAAAAATAGAATCATTATCCAAGGAAGCAAGAACCAATCAGGCTGCAGCAATAGCGCCCCTGCTTAGAGGCTTATGCTCATCGGAAACTAAAATGGTGGGTAATTTTACGGATGATGATCGTGTTTTAGAATTTATCAATTCCAATGACCTTGCTAGATTAGCACCCATGGGTACAAGTTGCCCAGATCATTTTTTGAGAACAAAGATTGCACCTTTGGTTTTAGATATTCCTGCAGATGCGGATATAAAAAATAGTGCAGAAATTAAAAAGCAAATTGAACCTAAGTTTGTTGCTTATCGAAAAATGTATGCGGAATACTACGAAAAATGTAAAAGAGATAATAGCCCAGCGATACGTGATGCAAATCCGGTGGTGATTTTATATCCTGGTGTGGGCATGTTTACTTTTGCCAAGGACAAACAAACAGCAAGAGTTGCTGGTGAATTTTATATCAATGCAATTAATGTAATGAAAGGTGCTGAAGCAATTTCAAGTTACACCTCACTTCCTTTACAGGAAGCATTTAATATTGAGTATTGGTTATTAGAAGAAGCAAAATTGCAAAGAATGCCAAAGCCAAAAGCATTAAAAGGGAAAATTGCATTAGTCACTGGAAGTGGCGGTGGTATTGGCAAAGCAATAGCGCACAAATTTGCTAGCGAAGGTGCTTGTGTAATTTTATCTGACAATAATTTAGAAAGATTACAAGCGGCTAAGGATGAATTTATTAAAGCCTATGGTAAAGACGCAGTTGCCTCCGATGTGTTAGATGTAACTGATGCAAATAGTATCAAGAAAACAATGCAAACCGCTTGTTTACAATTTGGCGGATTAGATATTATTGTAAATAATGCAGGATTATCTATTTCAAAAACTATTGAAGATCATACGGAACAGGATTGGGATATCTTATATGATGTGTTGGTAAAAGGACAGTTTTTAGTCACACAAAATGCAATTGACATTATGCGCAAGCAAGCAGTAGGTGGTGATATTTTAAACATTGTAAGTAAAAACGCATTGGTGAGTGGTCCTAATAACGCAGGCTATGGCTCAGCAAAAGCAGCACAGCTTCACTTAAGCAGATTAAACGCTGCAGAATTAGGTAAGGATAAAATAAGAGTGAACGTCATCAATCCTGATGCAGTGATTGCCGGAAGTAATATATGGAGTGGCGGATGGGCAGAAGGCCGTGCAAAAGCCTATGGTATTACTATTGCTGAATTACCCGCTTATTATGCAGGTCGTACTTTATTAAATGAAATTATTTTACCTGAAGATATTGCAAATGCTTGTTTTGCTTACGTAGGAGGACTATTAAATAAAACAACAGGTAATGTGATCAATGTGGACGGAGGTATTGCAGTTTCATTTGTAAGATAATTTCAACTTATTAGCGAGGCGGGGCAAACAAAATTAATACAGCTACAAAATGAGAATTAATAAAACTGCTATTGACCAACATAACGAGGCAAACTATCAAGTGCATCGTCAAAAATTTGATTTTATCCATGGTCAATTGAATGATGCTGAAGCGTTAATTCAAAAATTAATTGATTTTAATGTAGCTATTCCAAGTTGGGCACTAGGTACCGGCGGTACAAGGTTTGCGCGTTTTTCTGGCGCAGGTGAGCCTGCTACCTTACAAGATAAAATGGAAGATGTAGGTTTAATTCATGCGCTTAATAATTCAAGTGGCGCTATATCATTACATATTCCTTGGGATATCCCATCTGATTATAACGCTATTAAGCAACTAGCCGCTGAATTAAATTTAAAATTTGATGCCGTTAACTCAAATACTTTTCAAGATCAAAAAAGGCAGGAACATAGTTATAAATTTGGATCACTACAGCATACCAACAAGGCGGTAAGACAACAAGCGATTCAACACAATATTGAAGTTATTCAACATGGTGTTGCATTGGGATCAAAAGCATTGACCGTATGGTTAAGTGATGGAAGCTGTTTTCCTGGTCAACTTAATTTTAGAAAGGCTTTTCAAAATACATTGGATGGTTTGCAACAAATTTATGCAACCCTACCTGCTGACTGGAAAGTGTATATTGAATACAAGGCATTCGAGCCTAATTTTTATTCCACCACTGTGGGTGATTGGGGCCAATCCTTATTATATGCAAATAAACTTGGCCCTAAAGCATTCACATTGGTTGATTTAGGGCATCATTTACCCAATGCAAACATTGAACAAATAGTTGCACTATTAATGATGGAAGAAAAACTAGCTGGTTTTCATTTCAACGATAGTAAATATGGAGATGATGACTTAACGGTTGGAAGTATAAAACCTTACCAATTATTTTTAATTTTCAATGAACTCGTCGAAGGAATGGATGCGCGGGGAATGAATCATGCAACTGACTTAGGATGGATGATTGATGCAAGTCACAATGTTAAAGATCCTTTAGAAGATTTATTACAATCAGTGGAAGCAATTATGATTTCATATGCACAGGCTTTATTAGTGGATCGAGTGGCATTAAACGAAGCACAACAAAATAACGATGTAGTTGCAGCACAGGAAATATTACAAAACGCATTCAGAACCGATGTTCGGGCTATTGTTGCCGAAGCTAGATTAAGGGCTGGTGCGGCAATTAACCCTCTACAATTTTACAGAACAGAACAAGTTCGAAATCAATTAATACATCAAAGAGGAAATACTATTGCCTCTGGCTTATAATGAAAGCAACGCCTGTCATATTAATTTTTGATATTGGAAAAACCAATAAAAAGTTATTGCTTTTTGATGAGGCATATAATATGGTTCATGAATCCATTGAACAGTTTCAAGAAATAAAAGATGAGGATGGGTTTGAAGGGGAAGATATTATTAAATTAAAGGAATGGATGCTTAGCTCCTTTGCGGAAATTATGCAAAAAACTGCTTTTGAAATTAAAGCAGTTAATTTTTCGGGCTATGGAGCAAGCTTTGTTTTGTTAGACGATAACAATAAAGAAATCACCCCTTTATATAATTATCTAAAGCCTTTTGATAAGGGTTTACAAGAAAATTTTTACGCTACCTATGGTGGCGAACAAGAAGTAGCAAAAGTGACCGCTTCCCCTGTATTGGGAAATTTAAATTCAGGGATGCAACTTTATCGAATAAAAAATGAGCTGCCTATTAAATTTGAAGCCTTTAAAACCGCATTGCACTTACCACAATATTTAAGTTTTTTATTTACGCAACAACTTTTTTCCGATATCACGAGTATTGGTTGTCATACCCACTTATGGAATTTTAATACAAAGCAATACCATGCATGGGTAAGTCAGGAGGGCATCCTTGATAAACTAGCGCCCATCAAAAAAAGTGACGAAGTCATTGAAGTAGCTGTACCATTAGTTCCGCAAGCATTAAAAGTGGGCATTGGGCTTCATGATAGTTCAGCAGCCTTGGTACCTTATATACACTCATTTCAAGCACCCTATGTGTTAATTTCAACAGGTACCTGGTGTATTAGTTTGAATCCATTTAATCAAAGCGTGCTTACTGAGGACGAATTAAAGCAGGATTGTTTGTGTTATATTTCCTACACTGGAAATCCAATTAAGGCTTCTCGATTATTTGCAGGTAATGAACATGAGCAACAAGTAAAAAAATTAGCAGAACAGTTTAATCAACCGGTGGATTATTATAAAACCGTCGAGTTTAATAAAGTGATATATATCAACTTAATTGAATCAGATTCAATTTTTAATATTGATAGTTATGAGGAAGCGTATCACCAATTAATATTTAATATTATTCAACAGCAAGTAGCGAGCACTAATTTAGTTTTAAATAATGCAGATGTTGACCAAATATTTGTAGATGGCGGCTTTAGCAATAATCCAGTATTCATGCATTTGTTAGCGGCAGCTTACCCAAATAAAAAAGTATTTGCTGCCACCTTATCGCAGGCTTCAAGTTTGGGTGCAGCAATGGCAATACATGCGCATTGGAACACGCAACCCATAGCGAATCAACTGATTCAACTTAAGCAATACTTCTATTAAAAAAAGGGTCCCCTCCGCAAAATCGGAGAGGACCCTTTTTTATAAGATACTTATGGTATTAAGCTACTTTTTTCTTTTTTCCAAAAAAGTACAAAGCAGTAAATGCCACAATTAAAATTCCAGGGAAAATAAGCATGTTCGATAAAGTAGATTGTCCCGCTGCTAAATCAGCAGCATCGCCTACTAAACCTTTTGCTTCAGCGACCACTTTGTTGTCTCTGATCCAAGCACCAATAACGGGTTGGAACATAGAAGAGGAGAACATACCAATACCGCCTAAAATTGAAAGACCTAGTGCCCCTGTTTCAGGAAGATTTTCAGCGATATATCCCAACATATTAGGCCAGAAATAACAAATACCTAATGCAT
The DNA here is from genome assembly GCA_938008665.1 of uncultured Bacteroidota bacterium. GTDB lineage: Bacteria > Bacteroidota > Bacteroidia > Chitinophagales > Chitinophagaceae > Sediminibacterium. The sequence goes on along the minus strand of CALLKA010000126.1, from coordinate 54,408 downwards.
AAAATACTGCAGCTACATAAAGCATAGATCCCTGCATGGTACTCATCATATATAAGCCAATAACACCAAACACAGCCGAGCCAAGTAATACACCCACTGTATTTAATTTCTTAATTAATGGTCCAGCAAAATATCTGCCCACCGCCATTAAACCAGTCACCAATGCTAAAATTAACATTGGACTAGCGCCTGCTTTTGCTAAAATTGGTCCAACCCATTGTTGCGGACCAAATTCTGATATCGCAGTTAATGCCATACATGCGGCCATAAATAAATATAAAGGATTCAACATGGCTTTAAAATTCGCCAATACTGAATTGTCTCCAATTCTTGGTTTAGGAAAACTTTGACCATAAAACAAGACTGCATAAATAATAGTAGGAATTAAAATAACCCAAATTTGTGCTTGCCACTGCATATTCGCATCTGTCATGAATTTTGAAACCAATGCTCCCAATACAATTCCACCAGGGAACCACATATGGAAACGATTCAATTTGCTGTTCATTTCAATACCAGAATAGGAATCGGCAATCATTGGATTACAAGCTGCTTCCGTACATCCATTACCCAAGCCTATCAATAGGGTTGAGATTAATAGTGTGTTGTAATCAACTGCATAAATAGTCATTAAAATACCAACAGCATGTGCGACCAATGCTATTTGCATAATTAATTTTGGACCAATGTAAGAATAAAAAATTCCGCCTAAGATCATGGAAATCGGGAATCCAAGAAACCACATGGAATTAATGGTTCCCAATTGTACGGTGTCTAAATTCATTTCTGTACCCAACTGTGTTAAAATTCCAGCACGGATACTGAATGAAAAAGCAGTCGTGATAAGTGCAAAGCAGCTCGCATAAAACAGACGATTTGCATTAATAGGTTGACTCATAAGTAAAATGGTTTTAGTGATTTGGTTTAAGTACTCTCAAGCTAAATAATCTTGGTCTTTTTTCCAAAAAAAGGAGGCTAATATTTTATCCGTCATCGGACTGGTAAAGTAATTATTCATAAATTTATAGGGCCCTTAAATGATAAATTGTTAAAAATATCTTAACGAGTATAAGATATAAATTAGCTTAATTAATAAAGTATACATCTTACAATAAACAAATGTTATAATGAAAAAAATCATACTTATCGCTTTAACTTTTTTATCTATTTTAAATAGTCATGGGCAAACTGCAGATTATATCATCCGAAATGGTAAATTAATAGATGGCATGGGAAATCAATGGCAGTATAAGGATGTGGCAATTACAAAAGATAAAATTGTAGCCATTGGAAATTTACAAAGTTGGAAAGGGACACGAGAAATTGATGCAAAAGGACTCATTATTTCACCAGGTTTTATTGATGTTCATGGGCATATTGAAAATGCAGCAATTAGAAACCCATTGGCTTCTAATTTTATTTATGATGGTGTAACCACCGTAATTACAGGAAATTGCGGGGGGTCAATGGAGGACTTAAAAAAATATTTTAATAGTATTGATTCGGTTGGTGTTGCTATAAACATTGGATCACTTATTGGACACAATACCATTCGTAAACAAGTCATGGGCACTGCGAATCGGAATGCCACGGAACAAGAGTTAATGCAGATGGAACAATTAGCACAGCAAGCAATGAAAGATGGCGCCGCTGGTATGTCCACGGGTTTAATTTATATCCCTGGTACTTATGCGCCTACTTCTGAAATTGTTCGACTTGCTAAAGTAGTATCCAATAATGGTGGTGTGTATGCATCACATATTAGATATGAAGAAGATAAAGTGGTAGATGCAATTAATGAAGCAATTAATATTGGTCGTGAAGCAAATATTCCAGTTGAAATTTCACATTTTAAAGTTAGTGGGCAAAATAATTGGGGAAGAAGTAAGGAAACAATTCCATTAATTATTAATGCAAGGAAGGAAGGTATTGATGTTACGATTGATCAATACCCTTATACTGCAAGCAGTACACAGCTTAGTGTATTACTTCCGGATTGGGTATTAGCAGATGGACAGGATTCAATCATGTCAAGATTAAAAAATCCGAGTATCAGAAAAAAAGTAGCAGCACACAGTATGGGCATCATCAAAAAAAGAGGATTAAAACATTTTAGTTATGCGGTTGTTGCAAATTATAGTGCTGATTCAACTTATAATGGAAAAAGTATTGAAGAAATAAATATTTTAAAAGGAAATAAAAATAATGCCAAAGAAGAAGCGGAAACAATCATTCAAATGATTGAAAAAGGCGGCGCACAAATGATCTATCATGGCATGAGCGAGGAAGATGTAAAAACAATCATGAAGTACCCATTTAATATGTTTGCAAGTGATGCGGGTATTGTCAATTTTGGTTCCGGAATGCCCCATCCACGTGCTTATGGGACCAATGCAAGGGTACTCGGAAGATATGTTAAAACCATAGGCGTCATTAGTTTAGAGGAAGCCATAAGACGTATGACTAGCCTACCCGCACAAAAATTTAATTTAAAAAATAGGGGCTTAATTAAAGAAGGTTTTTTTGCTGACATTGTCATTTTTGATGAGGATGAAATTTCAGATGCATCAGAATATAATCAACCACACCAATATAGTAAGGGCATAAAATATGTGTGGGTAAATGGCGCACTAAGTATTGAAAATGGTGTTCAAAATAAGGCAAGAAAGGGAATTGCCATTCGCAATGAAAATAATTAGTCGGACTAGCTATATTATAGATAAATAGTTGACCGGTATTTAAGCAAAAAATGATAAATTTAGAGAAGCAAATATTTGCATACCCGCCTTTAAAAGCAATTTGATCTGGCTTAACAAAATAACTAGGTGAAATAGAATAATTAGCGACAAAAGGTAAAAATTATCAAATCAATCTCATGAAAAAAATTCAATTTGTTTTATTCTTCTTATTCATTACCATAGTCCTCCAGGTAAGCGCACAAAATACACCTATTGTTGTTCAAGGGCAGCCCATGGGCAAAGGATGGAAAAATTTATTCGGCAATAATTTATCAAAGGCAATTTATGATAAATCAATTTGGAAGGATTCAAGTGGGGTGATCACTGCAAGTAAGGATGATGCAATTTGGAGCTTTGACGAATACGATGATTTTATTTTGGATTTAGATTTTCAAAATGCGGATGGCACCAATAGTGGCGTTATTGTTCATGCAACTGATATTGTAGAGTGGATTCCGAATTCTGTTGAAATACAAATTGCAGATGATTATTCAAAGCAATGGAGCAAAGCAGCGCCCACTTGGCAATGTGCAGCTATTTTTGGACGTAAGCCTGCGACCAACAAATCGTTAAAGCCTGCAGGAGAATGGAATCACTTCACTATTACTTGTAAAGGAAAAATGATTTCAATAGTTTTAAATGGCACTTTAGTCAATGAATGTAATATGGATGATTTTACATCAGCTAAGGTGAATCCAGACGGAAGCAGTGTACCTTCTTGGTTAAAAAATCCAATGTCAACACTTGCGCTTCGTGGTCATATTGGTTTACAAGGTAAACATGCAGGTGCGCCCATTTATTTTAAAAATGTGAAAGTGTTCAAATTAAGTTAAGGAATACTTTTATTTATATACTCATTTTTAGTGTTAAAAATATTCAAATGAAAATTGAAAAAAATACCAGAAGGAAATTTTTAAAAAATACTGCTACCATTATTGCAGGATTTTCAATTGTACCAAGACATGTATTAGGTAAGGGATTCATAGCCCCGAGTGATCAACTTACCAAAGGTATTATTGGCTTAGGCGGTATGGGCCGTGGTCATATAGGTTATGCTGGAACAAGGGTCGTAGCCATTTGTGATGTTGATAAAAATCATTTGCTAAGTGCTGAGAAATTAATTGGAGGTGGGGTGAAAACATTTCACAATCACCAAGAATTAATCGCACTTCCTGAAGTTGATATTGTACATATTGCTACCCCTCCACATTGGCATGGCATCATGGCGGTAGATGCTGCTAAAGCTGGAAAAGATATTTGGTGTGAAAAACCAATGACGCGTACAATTGGTGAAGGGAAAAAAGTAGTAGAAGCGGTCAAGGAATACAAAAGAATGTTTCGTTTAAATACTTGGTTCCGTTTTGAAGAGAATTTTTATGGGATGAATACAACAGTGAAGCCAATTAAAAAATTAGTAGAATCTGGTTTGTTGGGATGGCCGTTAACCGTTACAGTAAGTAAGACAACCGGATTTGATTGGAAATTTTATTGGATAGGAAAAACAAAATTAGAAGAACAAGCCATCCCAGCAGAATTAGATTATGACAGATGGTTAGGACCAGCGCCTTACAAATCCTACAATGCACACAGAGTTCATGGTACCTTCCGAGGTTACTGGGATTATGATGGCGGCGGTTTAGGTGATATGGGACAACACTATCTGGACCCAATTCAATATTTCTTAGGCAAGGATGAAACCAGTCCTATTAAAGTAGAAGTAGATGCGGAACAACAGCACCCGGATGCATGTGGTACCTTCCGAAAAATCACCTATACTTATGCCGATGGTTGTAAAATTATTTTAGATGGGGAGGCTACTGATCCTCATGCTGCATATATAGAGGGACCAAAAGGAAAATTGTTTGCCGGATTTAAATCTGACATTCCAAATTTAAAAGAGAAAATTGCAATGATGCCAGATCCTGCACCACAGGTAACCAATTTTTTGGAATCAGTAAAATATCGAACCCCGTTTGCATTAAATGAGTCGAATGGATTTAGGTCATGTACCATTATTAATATGGGTAAGATTGCCTTACAATTAGGCAGAACTTTACATTTTGATCCAGATACCCAAGAATTTTTAAATGATACAGAAGCTAATTTTTTAATTAACCCGCCCATGCGTGGCCCTTGGCGTATTTAATGAACCAATTTATTTAGAAAAACTTAGCATTACTATTATGAAAAAATATATTTATCTAATTGCAATAACATTTTTTATGTCCATGAGTGTTCAAGCACAAAAGGGAGAAAAAAGTGTAAATAAAGTGTTGACTGTATTTCCATATCAGCATGCGAGCGAAGTCACTGATGCATTAACTACCATGGGTACTTGGAAAAGTGCAGAGTGGAAAGTGCTTTTTAAAATGTTGGACGACGACTCGTTAAAACTAAAAGCCACTTATGCCTTAAACGCATATGTAAACATTGTTTCATTGGAAACTACAAAAAAAGTGAAGACGGTTCAATTGCTTAAAAAACAATTAAAAAAAGCAAGCTCTAATTATGCTAGCACATTCATCAATGCACAAATCGGTTTATTGAGTGCAGAAAATGTAGTTACTGCAAAATTACAAAGCTTACCATCTATTCCAAAGGTTGCAGCAAAAATAGAGATGCAACAAAATTCAACACAAAAATTATTACAGCTCCAAGATCAAATGGACAAGGTAAAAGTAAATGGAAATGATTTTCAAAAGAAAAGTATATTAATACAAGCAGGTAAAATTCCAACTATTGGCGCATTTGCTTTTGTTAGCCAATTTTTAGGTGAAGCGGGTGTTCGAAAGGAAGCAGCATTAATTATTACAAGATTAGCATTAGCAAATAATCTCATTGGTGAAATTGGTGGCCCTTTGGTACGACAAGCACTTGAACAAGCGCTGCCACTCATTAGTGGTGAAGATAGCGCACTATTGGTACCTATGCTTAAAGCACAACTCAAAAAAATACCTTATGATTACGGATTTGTTTCTTTGTTTAACGGCAAGGATTTAACCGGATGGAAGGGGTTAGTGGCAAATCCAATTGCAAGAGGAAAAATGAATGAAGCTGAATTAGCGACTGCACAACAAAAAGTAAATGAATCAATCAAAAAAGATTGGGTGATAAAAGATGGCTTATTAGTATTTACCGGACATGGTGATAATTTATGTACTGAGAAGCAGTATGGTGATATGGAAATGTTTGTGGATTGGAAAATAACAGAAAAAGGAGATGCAGGTATTTATTTAAGAGGTACCCCACAGGTGCAAATTTGGGACACAAGCCGTCGCGAAGTAGGTGCACAAGTTGGTTCAGGCGGATTATACAATAATCAAAAAAATATAAGCAAGCCGTTATTAGTAGCGGATAATAAAATAGGGGAATGGAATACCTTTCATATTATAATGAAGGGGGATAAAGTAACGGTGTATTTAAATGGGATTTTGGTAACAGATAATGTCTCGCTCGAAAATTATTGGGATCGCAAACTACCCTTATTTACCAAGGAGCAAATTGAATTACAAGCACATGGCACTTATGTAGCTTATCGTAATATTTACATAAGAGAGATACCTACCCCTAATAATATAAAAACTAATTTAACAGAAACTGAAAAACAAGAAGGCTTCATACAATTATATGACGGAACAAATATGGATCATTGGATGGGGAATTTTGCAGGTTACTTATCAAAAGATGGTGCTATTGAAGTGAATCCAAGTTCAAAAGGTGGTGGAAATTTATATACCAAAGAGGAGTTCAGCGATTTTATTTATCGATTCGATTTTCAACTAACACCTGGAGCTAACAATGGTATTGGTATTCATGCGCCTTTAGAAGGTGACGCTGCTTATGTAGGAATGGAAATTCAAGTACTAGATAGCGAACACCCTATGTATGCTAATTTGAAACCCTATCAATACCATGGATCGGTTTATGGAGTTTTACCTGCAAAAAGAGGTTTTTTAAAACCCATTGGTGAATGGAACCAAGAAGAAATTATGATTCAAGGTTCAAAAATTAAAGTCACCTTAAATGGCACTGTAATTACAGAAGCAGATTTAAAAGAGGCGACCAAAAATGGCACTATGGACCACAATGAGCATCCTGGATTAAAAAATACCACAGGTCATATTGGATTTTTAGGACATGGTGATGTAGTGCGCTTTAAAAATATTCGCATTAAAAAATTGGGTAAGTAAAATTTAACACAAGTCATTGAATAATTTTTTTGAAAATATTATTAAGTCAAATGAGCCCGAAAAGCCTTCCAGAAAAAAGCCCATATTCCCTATCAATGCACAACTTCGTGGTTATTTAGTGCGCTATGGACGTGAAGTAAAATTACCAGTAAGCTATAAGGACCTACAAAGATACACCTACTCTGTTCCATTAAAAAACAAACAAGGCAAAGATACCAGTTGGGAAAAATTATCTTTCGATATGAAGGAGTGGGAACACTTACGTGTAAGCTTAGTTCGCATTTATGCTATTTTAAAAACTGAAGGGGATATCAGTTATCTTGATCATTTAGATGTATCAAGAATAGATTTTTGTTATTTTGGAAACAGTCAGCCCTTTAGAATTAGAATCATTAATAAGTTAAATGATAACTACGACCATTATTATATTAAACAAGCCGATGCAAGTAGGGTATACGGTTTAGAGCTCGAACATTTATTATCGCCTAACAGAATTACTTATTTTACGCATAACGAAACCTTAATTGAAGAACATATTCCAGGCATTCCTGGAGATGTTTTTATAACAGATCATTTACAGGATCCCAACATCAATGTAATTAGATTAGCAAAAGAATTTGTAAAATTTAATGAGCGTTGCTTTGTGCAATTATTAGGGGACATGCGTTCCTACAACTATGTAGTAAATATTATTCCTGATATAGAGGATTTTCAATACCGCATTAGAGCTATTGATTTTGACCAACAATCTTATGAGGGTCGAAAAAATTTATACTTACCACAATTTTATAAGGAAAATATTGCCTTTGTTGATTTGGTTATTAATAATTTAGATACAAAGTCAATAGCACAATACCAAGCCGAGGAAAGAACCATGATGACTTTTAGATTGGTACTTGCTAAATATCAAGTAAAAGAGTTATTTGATATTATGAGTAAGGATAAAATTTCACAGCCTGAAAAAATTGAACAACTAAAAAAAGAATTGACCGCACATTTTAAAGAAGCCTCTACTTACAATAAAGCAAAAACCATGGGCGATGTCGTAAAACGACATTTAAAACAAACCTTACAAAAAAACTTATTACTGGTACCAAAATCGAAACCATAATTATTTTACATAAAATATAGCTGGTACTGGTCGCTGTCCAGTAGGGTCTGAAGGCTTAATGGTTTCTTTGCCATTCACTAATAAACAGCTGCTGCCGCCCCCATCTAAATTTATTGCTTCGTAACAATCTAATTGCTCAAAAAAGGCAGCCATTTGATTGAGCGTTGCGCCTACCGCTATTCCTTTCATCCGGCCTTGAATAGCCATAATAATTAATTTTCCATCCATATCATAGCCCATGGCTGTTCGGGGATGATAGTCGTTGATAGCTTTGCCTGCAAATTTTCTTTCCTCATTATTTGAAATATAAATACGTCCAGATCTCATTAAAACTGGGCCCCCGCCGTTTGCCCATTTCAATTTCCAAACACTCAAATTGGTTAAGTTCGGATCCGTCCCTAGTAATTTGGCATTTGAATCCTTAAATGCATTCATAGGTAATTGCTGATACATGATAGTTTTGCTCGCAGAATCCGTAAAAGTATACGCTATGTCCATACTGCCCTTTTTATCCATCCCTAAGGCGGCACCCAATACATGCGTATAAGTAAGTGTGTCCTTTCCCTTACCTGGAATATCATGAATATTGTAACTAACAGGTAGGCCGTTTTTCACCACTATATTTACGCTGGTATTTCTTTTAAATTCAAAAAAAGAGGAATTCACAACAACTAAAGGTTGTTCTAATTTAGTATAAAATTGTTGTGGCGTTAAGCGTCTAAATAAAGTAGTGTCTGTATCTAAGTTTAAATTTTTATCCTTCGTATCAATTTCAACATAAAATCCTTTAAATGCACTGTCTTGGTAAGTGTTTTCTGATTCAAAAACTTTAATGGAAGTAGGCAATGGGCCAAACTGGCTCGTTACCTCTTTCCATTTTAAAACGGAAGTTTGTGCTAAGGATGCGGACGCCATACAAAATGTCAGTACAATAAAAAGTCCACTATTAACCGCTGTTTTTAAATTCATATATACTTGTATTTTGTTGTTACGCTATATTTTTATTCTTAAAAGTAGCATAAAAAAATAACCCTCGCGAATTCGCGAGGGTTATTTTATAAAAACTTTATTTTATCCTAGTGACCATAGATAAACAAAGAACGCGGCTTTGCTGTTGACGTAGTCACAGCACCATTTCCTTTATATACTAAAGTATAGTTGCGACCAGGGGTAAAAGTTACACCATTAAATGTTGCTAAAGCAAAGGTAGTACCCGCGCGTCTTACAATTAAAGTATCACTTGTCGTGAAATAGTTTAACGGAGTAAATGTACTAGCAGATCCTGCACTACGCCCAGAAAAAATGTTCGCATTGTTTCTCCTTGAAAATATATCAATGTTTTTAGCTGCAGTATCATTCCAAATAGCATGAACAAAACGCATACCAATCTGAGATGCTCCCAATGTCAACAAATCGTCTTGTAAAAACATTGCCTTACTTAATGATTCTGATTTAATTGAGTCAGTAATAATGAAACTATAATACCTTCCTGCATCTGTTTGTACTTTTTTCAAAAATAGTTCTAATGAATCTTTTTGATTAACTGCTGCTAAACTAAACTTAATAGTCTGTAAACCTGAGGGAATAGTAGCATAAGCATTGGTTGTAGTTGGAAAATATTTTTCATATCCCAATGGCGTACCTGTTATTTTACTATAGGTATTTGATTTTAAATCCAAGTTTAATAAGGTTACGTTATCCGCTTGCCCAGTAATAGCAGCTAATGATGGAGATAAATGTAAAAACTTAATATAAGCGTTTGAACTTGACGATACAGGCTCTGCCACATAAGTAATGTCCTTATTACAAGCAACCAATCCTAGTACAAGCACCAAGGCCGCGAAAAATATATGTTGTAATGATTTTTTCATAATTTATTTTTTTAACATTTTTTATTTTTGAGAAAACCACTGTTCTTTAGTGTGATAATCTAATTGCGTAGCGCCAATTCTAGTTAATTCTACAATGTTCCATAAATATTCAGAATTGAATCTTGGACGCATTCTGTATACTAATTTACCACCATTATCTTCAAACAAGCCAGTTCCAGAAGGTGCTACAAAATCAGTATACACTTGTTTGCCTGTTGTTTTATCCAAATCAACATAGTGATAACGACGCATATCGGTCCAGGTTTCAAAAGTACCATGACCCCAAAGCGCAATATACTTTTGTAACATAATCATGGATAATGTCAAATCATTTGCATTAGTAGGAACTACTTTTGTGTCAGCTAAAAAATTAGCCTTAACAGTCGCAGTGATAATATCTGCAGTTGGAACATTGGTATTATAATAAGTCGTTAACATATCAAAATGTTTTCCGATGGCATCTTTATAAGCAGTCAATGCACTTGCCTTATCGCCTTTAAGATAAAAAGCTTCCGCACGCATAAAAGCTACTTCTGTTGCAGTAATTACTGGAATGGGAGAATTATTCCTAAAAATAAAACGACAATTTAAATCATTGGGAGGCGTTGTATTTGATGCGCCAGTAAACTGTGATATCCCATGTAAGTTTTCAGGTCTATCCCCAACAGCTAAAGCAGTCTGACCTTTATTGGGCTCGACACCTTTAAATGTAAGATTATTATTTAATCTTAAAAGATAGATAGCTCTTGGATCTTTTACACCAGGAAAGGCGGTGTTTACACCACTCATTAAATTTGCAATAAAAGCACTTTGTCTTAATGCAGTAGGCGCAGTAATACCTGTTCCTCCAAAATTAGCTCTAAATGGTCCAAAGAAATTATTAGTAGCACCTAATGCAGTTGCTGCAAACTTAACCATTGCATCATCTGCTGTTTCCTTCATCGCTAAATTGGTATAATAAATAACTGAATCTGCTTTATAAATGGATTTATTACTTATATGGTTGTGAGAACGTGCTAAAATTCCATAAACAAATTTTTTCCATTTGTTAACATCGCCATTATAAAAATAACTATCCCCTTTTGCTAAACTTGCTTGACTTGCATTATCACCTGTCTTATTTAAATAGGACAATGCCTCGTAACAATTTTTTCTTACTTCCGCATATACTTCATCTTGCGTGTCATATTTGAAAGTAGCCAAGCTTGTATTAAATGCGTCTTTCAAAATTACATCTCCAAAATAAGTAGTTAAATTTAACCAGCTCCAAGCGAAAACAGCTTTTCCAACACCTGCATAATCCCATTGCTTGTTTTCAACAGCCCACTCAATCATTCTCACATTATTTTGTCCAATATCATAGTAATGTGTTCTCCAAGTAGATTGTGCAACGTCAGCGGCACTATTGGTGTAACCCATTCTATCAAAGTTACTATTGGTATTAGAAAAAGCAAAGTTTTGGATATATGCACCAATATATCTTGCATCGTTTAAAGGTCCATGTCCGCCATAGTTTCCTGCCATGGAAGCGACAATTTGAGGCAACATTAATTCAGGCGCAGCCTTTGTATCGTAGTTAGGGTTGGCATACGCCTCGTCTATTTTCTTTGAGCAAGATGTACTGAATAGTATCAATGCACTTACTACTAAAATGTGTTTTAAATTATATTTCATATTATTCAATATTAAAAAGATTAAAAAGTGGTTCTAATTCCCATGTTAAAACTAACGGGCGCACCCATATTTCCATAATCAAATCCAAAAGCACCAACACCACGGCTACCTGCAGATACTCCACCGACAGCAGGATCAGCGCCTTTGTAATTAGTGATAAGGATTGCATCATTAACAGTTAAAAACACGGAGAAAGTTTTAGTGTACTTAGCAATACCTTCAGTCATGAATTTTTTAATGTTGTAGTTAAACGTGATATCTCTTAATCTAAACGCATTCACATTTTTTTGGATGAACTCTTCTTCCGGCATAGATGTGTAATAGGTTTGTTGATAGTAAGGAACTACCGCAATACTGTTTGAAGTAGGGTTTGCAGAGTTTTCTAAACCATCTTTTAATACACCTGCTACCACTCTTGGTGTCATCCTATCCACTGATCTTTGACTACGACCAATTAATGTCATATACATTTCAGTCGCATTAAATATATCGCCACCAACTCTTAAATCCCATAAAAATGAAACTCTTAAATCTTTGTAAGTGATATTATTTATCCATCCTAATGTAAAATTAGGATTTCTATCTCCTCTCACTTTAAAGTTAGGGTCAACCAATGGTAAACCTGTTGCTGGATCAATTAAGATGCTTCCAGCTGTGTTTCTTTGATATCCATAAGAAGTAATAGTGGTAGTAGGATTACCTAATGTTAAACCACCACGCGCATTACCATAAAGCCATGTATCAGAAATGTAAAACTCTGGTACACTCGATGGCAATTCTGTTACTTTATTACGCATTCTGTTAAAGTTCAAACGCGTATTCCAAGTGAAATCTTTTTTATTTATTACTTGATAATCCAATACCATTTCAATACCAGAGTTTTCGTTGGCGCCCACATTAATGGTATTCAATACAAAACCAGTACCATAACTTGCTCTAAAATTTTCAGCAATTAGGTTTTTATTTTGAGTTTTGTAATAAGTAATTTCAGCACTTAAGCGATTCCCTTTGAATCTAAATTCAGAACCAACCTCAAATGTTTTTTGACGCTCTGGCACTAATTCAGGATTTGCGTTTGTAAAATCATAATAATATCCAGCACCACTTCCTGTGTTAAAATTTAAAATTGCCTGGTTGGCATAAGGTGCACTTGAACGCGCAGTGCTCGCCAATGATCCTCTTAATTTCCAGTAATTCAATTTGTCTTTAACTGAAGGGAAAATGTCTGACATAATGATACTCAAACTTCCAGCTGGGTAATCATAAGCGCGGCTCTTTTTAGGAAAAATGGATGACTCTTCAAAACGATGAGAATAAGTTAAGAATATTTTAGTGTCATAGTTTACAGAGAATTCACCAAAATAAGCTGCTTGTCTATTAATATTATAGTTAGGTAAACCTTGTCTATTCATATTACTATTTCTAATTCTAGTAACCGGGTTGGTTACAGTACTATCAAAAATACTTACGTCAGACAAATCGGTACCATATACGGAAGTGGTTTGTGTCTCATAATCCTGCCACATATTTCCGATCATCAAGCGGGTATTAATTTTACCAAAGCTTTTTTTAGCGGTTGCAGTAAGGGTATGATTGTATCCATAAAAATTACGATAGTAATTTTGTAATGCCCCCTTAGTAGCTCTTGTTAAAAAATAAGATGAGGAATCCCATCTTGTATAACCAGATTGGCTGTAATTGTCATATCCTACACGACCACTTATCGACAACCATTTTGTAGGATTATAGTTAACAGCTAGGGTTGCAATACTTCTTGTTAATTCATCCTTACTTCTGTTTCTTTCCACATTATAATAAGGGTTGTCAACTTCACCATTAGGATTTGAGTTAAATAATGTTTTTTTGAACCCACTTCCATCCTGCCAGTTTTTTGCATTATCATCTTCTGGCCAAACCAATAAGCTCAATAAATAACCACCAACACCTCTTAATGGTTTATCATTTCCGCTTTTAATAAAACTTATACTTGGAGAAATTTCTAAAGTTTTTCCAATTTTATGATTGGTTACTACTCTTAAATTATACTTTTTATAATTGTTATTTGGTACTGGCGAGTTTTCATCCAAAAATGATCCAGATAATCTAACTGAGTTTTTCGCAGTTCCTTGCTCAATTGAAATATTGTGTGTTAGAGATGTGCTTGGTTGAAAAAAAGATCTAAGGTTGCCATACTTAGGAACATCTGCAGTAAATGGACGACCAAAATAACTAAAAATATCACTTGGGACACCGTTAGTACCTGCATCATACCCTGTCATTACTTTCGGATATCTTGTATATACTGAAGTTCTAAAACTATTATCATAGCTCACTTTCATTTTACCATCGCTACTTGCTCCTTTTTTAGTTGTAATTACAATCGCACCCGAACTTGCTTGGCTACCATACAATGCGGTTGCTTCTGGCCCTTTCAATACAGTTACCGACTCAACATCATTCGGATTCAAATCAGCAATACGATTTGAGTAATCGTTTGATCTGTTTTCTCTTGAAGGACCGGTACTAGTTGCATAACCAGTATTTCTATTATTTTCTTGTACAGATTGGTTATCAACGATGATACCATCTATGATAAATAATGGTGAGTTATCTAATGCAATTGAATTAAATCCTCTTAAAACTATTTGAGAACTAGCACCTGCTAAACCTGAAGTTGGATTAATCGTTAAACCCGCAATACGACCTTGTAAACTATTGACAATATTATTACGTTGTGTTTCCGCTAATTCCTGACCTTTTACACTTTGAGCCGAATATCCTAATTCTTTTTTATTACGACGAATATCCATCGCAGTAACAACTACATCTTCTAATGTGTTATCCACTGCCGATAATTTTACATTGATCGTTGTTGAATTTCCAACCCTAACCTCTTTTGTATCATAACCAACCAAGCTAAAGCTTAATGATTGGTTTGAAGCAACGCTGATTGAAAAGCTACCATTGTTATCAGTGGTTGTTGCCGTTCTAGTTCCTTTAATAACAACCGACACATTTGACAATGGGTTGTTATCTGAATTGATAACCTTACCTGAAACTGATTTTTGTTGTGCATTTGCTACTGACACTCCTAAAAAGAGCAACAGAAGTAAAGTGCATAATCCTTTGTTTTGCATAAATTGTAAACTTTTGTTAAAAAAATATAGCATTTGGCCATAATTTCAGGTTAAAATTATGTCTATTTTCTTATATATTAATGCGTGTAAGCTAGTCCGCTAGTCCAAAATCTCTGAATTAGGGCAGTCAATTCGTGTAATTAATACATGGTTATGACTTTAGGATTATTATTTTACATAAAAACACCTGTAAATCAATGATTTACAGGTGTTTGACTTTTGGAATAAAAAATGGATAGAACTAGGCCTATTTATACAATTGATTAAATAATAATTTGAAATTTCCATGTGTTTGCGCCCTAAAAGTGATTTCTGGACCAAAGACAGTCAATTTTCCCTTACCAACGTTAGTTTCGAAAGCTGCAACTCCATCTTGTAAATAGGCTTGTCCAAATGCCCAACCACTTCTTAAGGTACTCGCGCTCGCATACCAAGCTAAAGGCGTGATTTGCTTTTGCGCAATTGCATCGGGTAATAATTTAAATACAGGGCTTGCATTAAAATACACATCGGCAGTTGCATTCATGCCCCAGTTGGATACATTATTATTATCGAGTGTTACTTGCAATACACTTCCAGGGATATAAAATTTTTCACCAGGCAATGTTTTTTCTTTTCCTGCCACCATTTCAACAAGTGCATTTTTTACTGGCGCATTTACATGATAAGCCAAATTCGCACTTGATCCGATCGTTACAATTTTACCACCATTTTGTAAAAATTTATTTAATGCAGGTATTGATTTATTTACGGAGATACTTCCTAATGTATGTTGAAATTCTTTCGGTACTTCTTCTAACTTAGGTGCTCTTTCTTCAAAAGAAAATGATGCTTCCGTCTTTAAAGCAGGTATCGCGCCTTCAACAAATACTAAAACATCATAGTTGGCATTTAAGTTTTCTGCATCAATTTCCTTTGCATAAATAAGTTTAAATGGAAAATGATATTGTTCAAAAATCCATCGCAACCAACCCGATGACATGGAACCGCCATACTTATCCCAAAGTCCAATGCGAATAGGTTGTATTTTATTTAAAGTATCAGTTAGTGGCGTTGTAACACTTGTAAAAACAATTCCATAATCTGTACTTAATTTTGTTATTGAATTATTTAGTTTATCCGAATGTCGAACAAAATATTGCTCCTTGCTTTTGTAAATACTTTCACCAGTATTTAATAATTCGTTGACAGCAATATATGATGCATTGTCTTTTGTTGAAAATGTATACCCATAATTTGTACTTACGCCATTAATTATTTTACCCACTGGTTTTTGTATTTCGCCATAGGCCAACGCCTCAAAAGGTCCTGTAAAATCATCTAATATTCTATCAAACTCAATACCCATCGTAAACGCAGGCGTCCAGCCCGCTGCATCATACGGACGCACAGGTGGGCCTCCTGGATATAAAAAATCATTGGGATGATCCTGTGGTTCAAACATATCTAACACATGTGGACGAAATGCTTGATTCGTTTTTACAATATAGGAGCCTGCTAAATATTTTTTTGTGCCCACCATAAAATCAGTACTTGCACGATGTACTTTAATACCACTTTTAATTAAAATATTTACAAATTGAATTGCTGTAGTGGATTGATTAATAGGAATAATATAACCTCGTGGATCACGTGTGGCTGGATTTTTATACACTTTATTAAATACAGCTAATTGAAATGAATCAATTTTACCTGTTGGCTTTTCTGTTTTTAATAATTCACTAAGCGCATCTGATTTTTTTGGATATAGTGTCCAATTATCTTTACTACCTGCTTCAATACTATGACGCCCCATGGTATAAATATTATAAAGTAATTCATCTTTATATCGAGCGGCATAATTTAATACTGCATAGTTTAATGAAATAGAATAATCAATTGAATTTTTGAAATACCATTTTTGTGGAAGGATAGGATTAGGAAGTCCACTATTCGGAATTAATCGTTGTGGGACCAAAGGAATACTTGAAGGTGTTGGGCTTCCAATAATTTCAGTTAATAAGCCAATGATATTATGATAGTAAGCGGTGGTACGCAATCCGCCATTCCACCAAGTTGAATATACAGAGCCGCCTTTCATCGTATATCCTGGTTTGTTTTCTGTATTCAAGCGACTACTCATTGCAGCACCTAACGCATCAATACCTGTCATCAATAATGGATCATATACGTGATTAAAAGGATCACGATAAGGAGGACCAGCAACCACTGTGCCTGGAGGACCCGTCTGATGATGATTGTATAAAATTTGTGGCATCCATTCTATATATTGTTGCACACTCATGTTTCTAGATTCGCTCATATTGGTCATAAAAAAATCACGATTATTATCATGCCCAATATATTTTTGATAGAGTCTTGGCAAACCAGAAGTTGTTCTTTTTAAGGTATCACTATTGCGCATATACCAATTGGAAACTAATTCTTGTCCATCGGGATTTGCATGCACAAATAAAATGATGGTTGATTTTAAAATGCGATTTGTTTCTTCATCTGTTCTTGTAATAATTTGATACAGGGTTTCTATCCACTGATGAATACCTACTACTTCCGTTGCGTGTAACCCGCCATCAATCCACACTACCGCCTTTCCTTCATTAGATAGTTTTTTTGCCTCGGCCGGGGTTAGGTCTTCCGCACGCGCTAATTTTTGTGCAATGGATTTGTATTTTTCTAGATTGGCTATATTGGTTGGATCAGATACAATAACCATGTATTGATTGCGCCCCTCTTCGGTTTTTCCAATGACTTGTAATTTTACTTTTTTTGAAGTACCCGCTATTTTTTTTAGGTAGGCTTCGGTTTGCGTAAAAGTGGCCAAGTGATAATTGTCGCCAATACTAAATCCAAAATGCGATTTTGGCGTTGGCACATTTTGTGCTTGCACAAATAATTGTGTGCTAATAAAAAAGCTAAATAAGATAATAATTTTACGCATAAACAATGTTTATAATGATAATAAATAACCTTGTCGATATTAATATTTCAAAGTATTGGGGCAATTTAAAATTTTTACTTATCAATTACGAATAATTCATAATTTTTTATACAAATAATGCGGTCTTTTTTGTAAATTACTTTCGTTGTTCATTTTACTCATGAACAACATTTAAAAAAGTATTTACTTATTCATCATCTGCATAAAAAACAAATATGAAAAACATATTCCTTGTTTGTCTAATGTTCATCACCTTGGGGGCTATAGCACAACGAAAAAAAGCGGTGTCTCCGATTGTGTCAACACCGTCGGTTAACACTGTTCCTGATTCCATTTTTAAAAATTTACAATGGAGAAATATTGGCCCCTTTAGAGGAGGAAGGGCCAACACCATAACTGGAGTTATCCAACAAGAAAAAAAGTTTTACGCAGGATATACTGGTGGCGGTGTTTGGACAACGAATGATGGTGGAATCAGTTGGAAAAATATTTCAGACGGCTATTTCAAGGTCGGTTCTATTGGGGATATTGCGGTGTCTGAGTCAGATCCAAATGTATTGTATGTAGGTACTGGAGAACATGCGGTTCGTGGCGTAATGACTAGCTATGGAGACGGGGTTTACAAAAGTGTGGATGGTGGGAGTACTTGGAAAAATATAGGTTTAGAACAATCTAGACATATTTCTGAAATATGTATTCATCCAACGAATCCTGATATCGTTTATGTTGGTGCACAAGGCACAGTGCATGGTCCTAATAATGAACGAGGTGTTTTTAAAAGTACAGATGGGGGCGCACATTGGAAAAAGGTTTTATATATTAATGATAGCACCGGTATCGCCTCATTATCTATGGACATGAATAATCCACGAATATTATATGCTGCTGCTTGGGAACACCGTCGTTTTCCTTGGACAGTGTCAAGTGGCGGTAAAGGTTCTTCGCTTTGGAAATCAGTAGACGAAGGTGAAACTTGGACTAAGTTAACGGAAGGGCTACCTAACAACTTAGGTAAAATGGGTATTAGTGTTTCGAGGGTAAATTCAAATCGTGTTTTTGCAATAGTAGAATCAGAAAAAAAGAAATCAGGATTATACCGATCAGATGATGGTGGAAAAAGCTGGGCTTTACTTTCAAACAATCAAGATATTTCATCGCGTTCATGGTACTATATGAAAGTATATGCGGATACTAAAAATGAAAATATCGTTTATGTGTTGAACGCACCAATGATGAAATCAATAGATGGCGGAAAAACATTTTCAAATGTAAAAGTGGGTCATGGAGATACCCACGATTTATGGATTCATCCAAAGAACAATAATATCATTGGATTAGGCGATGATGGCGGAGGTGAAATTACATATGACCAAGCGAAAACTTGGTCATCTATTATGAATCAACCCACCGCTCAATTCTACAGAGTAAATACGGACAACACATTCCCCTATAAAGTATATGGTGGCCAACAAGACAACTCATCCGTGATCATTGCAAGCAGAAATAATACGGGTGCGATCACCGAACGAGACTGGAATTATGGCGCAGGTTGTGAATCCGCTTATTTAAGTTTTGATCCTAACGATCCATTACTCGTTTATGGGGGCTGTTATCAAGGATACATTGAAGTATTAAACACTAAGACAAATGAGATAAAAGATATTCAAGCCTATCCAAGTTTAAATTTAGCGATACAACCCAAGGAGATGAAATATCGTTTTAATTGGAATGCGCCAATTGTTACTTCAATACATAACCCGAAAATAATTTATCACGCAGGAAATGTTTTACTAAAAACAAGCAATGGCGGATTTAACTGGGAAGTAATAAGTCCTGACTTAACTAGAAATGACAAATCTAAACAAGGTCCTGGTGGTGTACCTTTCACCAACGAAGGTGCTGGTGGCGAAAATTATAATACCATCTTTTATGTAAAAGAATCCCCACTAGATGCAAATACGATCTATACAGGTAGTGATTGTGGCTTAGTATATGTAACAACTGACGCAGGAAAAAATTGGCAAAATATTACACCCGTTGATTTACAAGAATCGCAAATTAACAGTATCGAGGTGTCTCGTTTTGAACAAGGAGTGGTATACATAAGTGCTACTAGATATAAATTTAATGATTATGCATCCTATACCTATAAAACTACCGACAATGGAAAAACTTGGACAAAAATTAATATTGGAATAAAAAATGACGACTTCGTAAAAGTGATTAGAGAAGATAATAAAAATAAAAATATATTATATGCAGGTAGTGAAAGAGGATTTTATATTTCAAATGATGCAGGAACAACCTGGAAACCATTTCAACTAAATTTACCTATTGTCCCTATTACTGATTTAATGATACGCGATAATGATTTAGTTGCAGCAACAGCAGGACGTGCGTTTTGGATTCTGGATGATATTAGCGCCATTCAACAAAATGCTAATTTTAACAGCATATCAGTACCTACAATCATTACACCTAAAAATGCTTATAAATACGGCGCTGGAAATGGACTACCTGAAAAAAATGCAACCATCGGACAAAATGCGCCCGAGGGGGTTATTGTGGATTATTATTTACCTAAGTTGGGTGAAAAGGATACTGTGATTCTATCTATTATTTCAGATCAAGGAAAACTGATACGTACATATACAAATGTCGATGACGAAAATTATAAAAAATACCCAGGCGGACCTTCCCCAAAAACCAAGCTGAGTGATAATGAGGGACACAATAGATTTTTATGGGATTTTCGAACAGATGATCTTTCTCCTGATGTGAATGGTGCCTTTGTATTAGGAAGTTATAGTGGATATGCAGTACCTCCCGGTAAATATAAAGCGCAATTAAAATATAAAAAGGAAGTCGTTGAAACAAAAATCACTGTGTTACCTAATCCTAATATTAAAGTCACTGATCTTGATTGGCAGGAGCAGCAATTATTATTAGAAAACATTACTGCCACTATCAGCAACATACATACCACAGTAAACAATCTTCGAGGAATTAAAAAGCAATTACAATACTATAGCGAAACATTAGGTAAAGTTGAATCAGCAAAAGTAATTACAAGCGCGGCCGATAGTTTAATTAAAAAGATTGATGCTTGGGAAAGCGCTATTATTGAAAGCCGAACTCAAAACGGACAGGATGTAATTAATTGGCCAAGTAAATTAAATGTTGACTTTTTTTATTTAAAAGGATTAATAGATATAAGTGATCCTAGGGTAACACAAGGGGTAAAAAATAAATTAGCTGATTTACAAGTACAATGGAAAAATGAAAAGGAAAAAGTACAAGGCATTAATACAGCTATAACTGAATTTAATACATTGTATAAAAACACAAGTATCGAAGCTATTCAAAACAAATGGTAAACTCTTTTATAAAATATACTCACTTAATTAAATCAACTTATGAAAAATCTTTTTTTGATCCTATTTGTACTAGGCATAGTACAAACTAACGCACAACAAACTACGCCACTAATTAAGTTAGCACCTGCAAAGCCAACTGAAACAAAGTATATAGAACCAGACATGAAAACTTTTAATCTATATAATCCTTATGAAAATGTGGATTCTGCGATTAAAGCTGCTGAAAAAATAGCAGCAAAGGAAGGCAAACATATTTTTTTACAAATGGGGGGCAATTGGTGTATTTGGTGCGCACGATTTAATGCCTTTACGACCAGTGATAAAAAAATTGACTCCATTATGAAAGCCAGTTATGTAGTAGTGCATGTAAACTATTCAAAAGAAAATAAAAATAAAAGCATTCAGGAAAAATATGAATACCCTGCTCGATTTGGTTTTCCTGTATTTGTAATATTAGATGCGAAAGGAAAACGACTGCATACGCAAAACAGTGGCTATTTGGAAAAAGATAAGAATTACAGCAAAGAAAAAGTTTTTGAATTTTTTGAAAGCTGGACACCAGACGCTTTGAATGCAAAAAAATACGACTGGTTAAATTAAAAAGAACGGAGTCGTTAACACATTCATTGATTTGAGAACTGTGTTAACGACTCCGATTAATTAGTAACTATATTTAAAATAGCATGAGAATTTCTTATGCTATTTTTTATTTAAACAATTCAGCCAGTTTTGCGTTTAATGCATCTCCTCTTAAATCCTTACCAATAATAATACCTTGGTCATCAATTAAATAATTTTGCGGTATTGCATTCACGCCATACATTACTGCCACTTCATTCTTCCAATATTTTAAATCAGAAACTTGTGTCCAAGTTAGGTTGTCTTTATGTATTGCTTCCATCCATCTTTCTTTACCAGTAGGTTGGTCTAGCGATACACCTAATACCGTAAAGCCTTTAGGGCTGTACTTATTAAATGCTGCAACTACATTTGGATTTTCTTGTCTGCAAGGACCACACCAGCTTGCCCAAAAATCAACTAATACATATTTACCTTTGAAAGATGCAAGTGAAACTGGAATACCTGCAGTATCATTTTGTGTAAATGGAATAGCTGGTTTCCCAATACCTGTTTTTTTAGCAATGGCAATTTTGCCTTCCATTTCCTTTCCTTTCGTTGAATTTCGTACCGCTAATGGAATTTTTAAAAATAGTGGCTCAACTTCATCCGCATTAATACTATAACCTGCAAAATTACCAAACGCATACATGACAATAGGTGAATTTAAATTTGCTAAAACATATTCTTTTTGTTTCGCTTTCATTTCCGCATCTACCTTGTCATATTCTGCATCTAATTTTTTCATGCCTGCTTCATCCTTCTTCTTATATAGTTCATTATAGGTGGCGCTTAATGCTTCCATCTTATCTGACACAGGCTTAGTAAAGGCTTTTAACTTATTATATTCCAGATGCGACTTTGATCCTTTGATTGTTGCATTTGCAAAAGAATCAATACTGGATAATTGAATTGCTGAATTTTCAAGATAAATAGGCGTAACATCTTTTTTATAAGATACCATGCGTTTTGTTTTAACGGAAGTATCTACTTTATACGCTGCACGCAAATTTCCTAAAATAGGCTCAGTAACAGTTCCTTTAAATACAAATTTACCATCCGTTACTACTGCACTATCTTGAGTAGATACGCCATTAAAATAATAAGATAAGTATACTTTAGAAACAGTTTCCTTTACTTTACTTACATCCCCTGTAAGCGTGTATTGTTTTTGAGATTGTGCTGCTGTAGATAACAACACCAGACTTAGTACGATAAATTTTTTCATAGCATTAATATTAATGCTATAAATATACGGAAATCAATGCTAGTTATTTACCCAAAAGTGATGGGGCTATGATTTTTTGCCAAATAGCATAGCCCTTTGCATTCATATGCAAGTTGTCAGCGATAAAAATATCCTTCATTACACTACCATCCCCTTGCAACATGGCATTATGAATATTGATATAATTAGCGTTTGTTTGTTTTTCAATAAAATTGGCAATAAGCGTATTTGCTGCTACTATTTTGGCTTCTAAGCGCCATCTGGATACGCTAGGCTTGATGGATATAAATGTGATATTGGATTTATTACCTAATTGTTTTCGGATTAGATTAAATAATATCGAAAAACGATCCAATACAATTTCTGGTGAAACAGTATCGCTACTTGCTAAATCATTTTCACCACAATAAATAACAACTTGTTTTGGTTTGTATTTTAAAATAGTTTCATTCACATATAAAATTACATCTAGTAAATTGGATCCGCCGAAACCTCTATTGATAATTGGATATCCAGGAAAATACTGATTGATATCTTTCCATTTTGCAAATGACGAACTGCCTGCAAAAACAATTTTACCTTGTAATGGCGCAACGATACTATCCGATTTAGCAAATGCTTTTATCTCTCCTTCAAAAGGTTTATTCTGTGCAAATAAAACCAGTGTGGATTGAATTAATAAAAATATAAGTACGCTTGCTTTTTTATCTGAATTACTTTTCATTGTTACTTAACTGTTTTAACCGTTTGCATTTTGCCATTCATTAAAACACTAGCAGTTGGATTGGTGCTTGATTTTATTTTCAAATTCGTTACTTGTCCTTTACTCCATGTCATATCAATTTCATAATTTCCCCTTGCCTTCAAACCCTTTACAGTACCTGATTGCCAAGCTTTTGGTATGGCGGGAAGTAATTCAATATACTCCGCATTTGATTGTACTAACATTTCAGCAACCGCTGCGGCACCACCAAAATTTCCATCAATTTGAAATGGCGGATGCGCGTCTAATAGGTTGGGATAAGTACCACCCATATGTGTGTAATTTTCCTTCGTTTCATCTGGTGGTACAAATTTTAATAATTCACGGTACATTTTATACGCATGTTCGCCATCTTTCAATCTTGCCCATAAATTAATACGCCAACCTTTGGACCAGCCAGTTGTTTCATCTCCTTTTTTTTCCAATGTTTTTTTAGCTGCATTCGCAATTAATGGTGTTTTTTCAAGAGTGACATGGGTTCCTGGATATAAACCATACAAGTGACTTTGATGACGATGCTTCGGTTCGGAATCCGCCCAATCATAATACCATTCTTGTAAATTACCAGCTTTACCCACTTGGTAAGGATGTAAATTATTTAAAGCGTTAGTAATACTTATTGCAAAAGCAGAATCATTTTTTAATATGTTTTGTGCAGCAATCACATCTAAAAATAATTCTCTAATCATTGACAAATCGGCTGTGCCACCAAATAAAGTGTTCCCCTTAACGCCAGTGAAAGTGATAAAACCATTTTCAGGTGAAGTGGAAGGTGAGGTAATTAATTTGCCAGCAGAATCCTTGATTAACCAAGCCAAACAAAACTCAGCAGCACCGCGCATAATAGGATATGCTTTTTGTTTTAAAAACTGTGCATCCTGTGTAAATAAATAGTGTTCCCATAAATGTGCGGAAGCCCAGGTGCCGCCCATGGGCCAGTTAGCCCAACTTGGATCCCCTTCGCCAAAATTTCCTACCGGATTTGACATTGCCCATATATCAGAGTTGTGATGTGATACCCAACCCGGCATATTATAAAATGTTTTTGCTGTAATTTTTCCAGTAGTTGATAAGTTATTTAAGAACTGCAAAAAGGGTTGGTGCATTTCGGACAAATTGGTGTTTTCAGCCAACCAATAATTTTCCTCTGCATTTATATTCATGGTATAATTACTAGACCAAGGTGGTTGTAAATAGTGATTCCAAATTCCTTGTAAGTTCGCAGGTACCGCTGGTGTGCGTGAACTACTAATTAATAAATAGCGGCCAAATTGAAAATATAAAGTTTCTAAATATGGATCTGATTCGCCTTTCGCATATCTTTTTAAACGCTCATTGGTGGGTAAGTTGGGCGACGGGTCTCCTTCTAATTTTAAAGCAACGCGATTGAAATAAGTTTGATAATCTTTTACATGTCTTTTTTTAATTTCATCCCATCCCAAACTCACTGCTTTCGTTAATTGTGTTTGCGCAATTGCAGTTTGATTCAATCCTTGCTTCGCAGGATCTTTATCGTACCCATTAAAACTAGTCGCCATTGAAATATAAATGGTCGCCTCTGTCGCGTTTGCCAAACTCAAACTTGAATCCGTATTTGTTATTTTTCCTGAATTCGTTTTAATTTGAATATTGGCAGTAAAGCGCGTACCTCTTTTTTTATCGAATATAATTGCATTGCGTTTTTTTTCTACATAGTTTGGTTCGGCTTTCACAGGCGCAACGCCATTGGCTTGTAGGAAATTATTTGAAGCGGTGGTCGTATGTAATAATAAAGATTCAAAACGTACTGTAAATCCAAGTGCGCCAGGTTTTTTACTTTTTAAATGTATTGCAAAAACCTTATCAGGATTTGATACCAAATATTCTCTTTCAATGGTATTGGTATTTGATTCCGTTTTAACTTTTGCAATTGCTTGATCAATATCAAGCTCTCGATAATAATCACTGACAAAAGGATCATCATTAAATTCCAGTAATAAAGTACCTAAAGGTGCATAAGACTCCGAAAATTTACCCTGTAATTTTTTTACAAGTGATTGGGCTTTTTTATAATTTTTTTCAGCAAGTGCTTCACGCACTGCTGGTAAATTTTTATAGGCGTTGGGGCTCATATTTGCATTCACTGGCTCCCCGGACCAAAGTGTTAAGTCATTTAAATAAATTTTATCCGTCGAGATACCTCCAAAAACGGTAGCCCCTTGTTGACCATTCCCTAATACCAATGATTCTTCAAAATATTGCGCAGGTGCATCATACCATAGCTTTAAAGGTGGTTGAATTGGAGCGATTGGCTCGATGGCTTTAGCAGTGGTTTTAGCAACTGCTTTTTTTACCACTTTGGCCGGCTTTTTTTGTGCGAAACCAATGAATGAAACCATACTTAAACATCCAATAAAAAATACTTTACGCATATTATAACTATTGATAAATTAGGAATTGAAAATTAATCAAATTTTAAAGAATACTATGTAAATATTGGGTGAAAAACGACTAATTTTAAAAAAAATAAAAATGGAAGTACATCATCCACATTCGCATCACGGCCCCAAAAAATGGAAAGAACATTTTTTAGAGTTTTTCATGCTTTTTTTAGCAGTCAGCCTTGGATTTTTTGCCGAAAACCAAAGAGAACATTATGTGGAACGACACAGAGAAACACAATACATGGAAAGCTTGGTGGAGGATTTAAAAAACGACACGGTTGAATTTAATAAACAAATACGAGGTGCGTCTTATGCTATACTTAAGTTAGATACCGCATTAAATATTTTTTATAAGGACCAGTGGAATGATAGTACTATAAAAAAATTATATATAGTTAACTTAGGCTATTTAGGACGAAGGGATGTTTATTTATCTGAACGAACTTCATCCCAACTTAAAAATGCAGGTGGCATGCGATTAATTCGTAGTCAGAATATCACAGATCAAATTTCCGAATATTGGCATTTGGCCGAATATGGAAAAACCTATGGAGAAGTATACGAAGAATTAAAAATTCATGCACGAGAACAATCTTACAGCATTTTTAATCAAAAATATTATAATAATATTACAGTCGGGGCAGTAGGAACATCTGTTGTTGATGGTGCCAAATTAATGACCAACGATAAAAACGTTTTAGCTGAATTTGCCAATCGTCTTTCTCATATAAAAAATGCAACTGAAAAAGTTCAAAAAGTAATTGTTAATAGACAAAAAGCTGCTGCAATAAAGTTATTGTTAGATATAAAAAAGGAGTATCATATTGCGGATGCAAAAGAAGCCGATAAAAATTAAATAATTTTTGATTTGAAACATAGCGAAATTTATATTCTTTAATAAAACGCTATAGAATAAATAAATATTGAGGTATTTTATTTTATATATTTTAATGATGGGTGCATTCCCGTTATATGCACAAACAACCATTAAGGGAAAGGTGGTGGATAAGGAAACCAATGCGCCTATTGATAATGTGAGTGTATATATTAGTAACTCCTCCAATGGGACCAGGAGCGATGCAGCGGGTAATTTTACACTCACCACAAGATCACAGGGTCAATTTGAATTGGTGTTTTCCATGATGGGTTATACCATTAAAATGGTACCTGTAAATACAAGCCAACCCATCGATTTTTTAAATGTTGCTTTATCTTCAAAGTCAAATGATTTACCAGAAGTGGTATTAAGAACCTATATTAAAGACGGCTGGAAAGTTTGGGGGAAACAATTTTTAAATCAGTTTATTGGCAGTTACCCTTTAAGTGCGGATTGTAAAATTTTGAATCCGGAAGTAATTCATTTTCAATTTAAAAAGTTAGACAGTGTATTGATTGCTTTTGCCAACGAAACCATACTTGTTGAAAATAAAAAACTAGGTTATTTATTGCACTATGATTTAAGTGAATTTAAATATGACTTTATAAATGGGCTCATATTTTTTCAAGGATACCCCTTGTTCGAGGATTTAAAAAATAGCGAATCAAAAAAAGTATTGAAAAAAAGAATGGAGATTTATGAGGGATCTGTCATGCATTTTATGAGAAGCCTTTATACCAATAAGCTACGTGAAAATAATTTTGAAATTCGGCAGATGGTTAAAACTATTAATATTGGTGGCAAACCCATAATTATTGATGGCAATACAAAATACGATAACTCACATAAAGTAAGTTTTGAATTAACCAGTGGTTTATTAAGTGCAGATAGCGTAGCATATGGCGAAAATGAAAATACGGCTGCCTTATTTTTTAAAAATTTTTTACAAGTAACCTATACCAAAAAGGTTCCACCTCCCTATTATAGTAGGTCTTACAACACTAATAGTCAAGGTATTGTTTCTGAAATTACACTGATAAACAAAAAACCACTATTTGTATATTCGAACGGCACTTATTACGAGCCCACTAGTTTACTACTATCCGGTTATTGGGGATGGTCTGAAAAAATTGGGTACTTACTGCCGTTTGATTTCACTCCTGTTAAATATAAATAAGCTTCCACAAAATATTTATCGAATTAATTTATTGCTTAAATTCAATTGGAAGAAAAGTATACAGGAATAACCATTAAATATATAAATTATGGAAAGAAAAGATTTTATTGAACAAGTCGGTTTGAGCGGTGCTGCAATTTTAATTTTTGGGTGTATGCAGGGCTGCTCCAAGTCAGATGGTGCAAGCACGAATTCTGGTTCGGGCAGTGCTGGAAATAATACAGGCCCCGTTGATTTTACTATTGATATAAGCAAATCGCCTTTTGATACTTTAAAAAATATTGGCGGATTTTACGTTGACTCCACTACAAATATTATCATTGTTAAAACAACCTCCGGTGAAATAATTGCTGTAAGTGCGATATGTACACACCAACAGGCAAGTCTGACCTATCAGGTAGTAAGTAATCGATTTTATTGTGCAGCGCACGGGTCAACGTTTAGTACCACAGGCGCTGTAACTACCGGCCCCGCTAATGCTGCTTTAAAAAAGTACCAAACCAGTTTAACGGGAACTATTTTAAGGGTGTTTGCCTAGATATAATATAGGTTATCCTTGCTCAAAGGAATAACAAAAAATAAAGCCTTTTTAAAGGGGCGCTACTTAAAAAATAGCGCCTTTTTTTATATATCAGACCGTAAAAATCGTAATATTACTATTCAGTTTTATTATCTACATTTTATTAAAAATTTCTATTATGATAAAGTTATTGATCCAAAGTTTCTTTTTATTATTATTCGCAACTTTTGCAAATGCACAAAGCAATGCAGATTCAGCCGAAATGAATAAAACATTCAAGCAGGTTAAATGGAGAAGCATTGGGCCTTTTAGAGGCGGCAGATCCAATACAGCAGTAGGTGTTGCTACTAATCCCATGGTATATTATATGGGGACTACTGGTGGTGGATTATGGAAAACCGAGGACATGGGACTTAGTTGGAATAATATTTCTGATGGATTTTTTAAGACTGCAACAGTCGGAGGTATTGCGGTTGCAGAAAGCGATCCAAATATAGTGTATGTGGGTATGGGAGAGCACGCAGTAAGAGGGGTGATGACACATCATGGAGATGGCATGTATAAAAGTACGGATGCAGGAAAAAGTTGGAAAAAAATTGGATTGGATGCAACACATCATATTGCGCGTGTTGTCGTTGATCCTAAAAATCCAAATATTGTTTTTGTTGCAGCACAAGGTTCATTATATAGCAGTTCAAATGATCGTGGTATTTATAAATCAACAGATGGTGGTTTAACTTGGAATAAAGTTTTGTATGTAGATGACAAAACAGGTTGTGCTGAATTATCTATGGATATGAATAACCCAACCATTTTATATGCTGCTATGTGGGAGCATGGTCGTACACCTTGGAAAGTCACAAGTGGTGGCCCTGGTAGTGGTTTATATAAATCAACGGATGGTGGTGCTACTTGGAATAAAATGCAAGATGGTTTGCCAAAAGAAATGGGTAAAATGGCAATCACTGTAAGTCGTGCAAATTCAGAAAAAGTATATGCACTTATAGAAAGTGATTTTACAAAAGAAGCAGGTGGAATGTACGTTTCAGAAAATGCAGGAAAAACTTGGAGCCACGCTACCAGCGATCATCGTATCATTGGAAGAGCATGGTATTATATTGAAGTATTCGCTGATCCAATTGTCGAGAACACCTTATATGTAATGAATGCGCCAGCATTAAAATCAACCGATGGCGGAAAAACCTGGGAAAATATTTCATCCACCCATGGTGATTATCATAACTTATGGATAAACCCAAGCAATAGTAATAACATGATTATTGCAGATGATGGCGGTGCCGCTATCACTTTTAATGGTGGAAAATCATGGAGTAGTCAAGATATTTATGCAACCGCACAATTTTATCGCATTAATGTAGACAATGAATTTCCTTACAATATATATGGCGGACAACAGGATAATAGTTCTGTAAAAATTGCTAGCCGCTCATTTAGAGGAGGAATTAATACTACCCATTGGAGCGCATCTGCCGGCGGTGAAAGTGCTTTTTTAGCATTTGATCCAAATAATCCAAGATACGTTTTGGGCGGGAGCTATCAAGGAACCATTGAAGTATTTGACAGCAAATCAAAAGGAAGTACCAATATCATGGCTGCGCCTATTCAATATTTAGGGAAGGATGCAAAAGATGATAAATACAGATTTAACTGGAACGCCCCTATTATATGGAGTAAGCACGAACCAAATACCTATTACCATGGCGCACAAGTTTTATTGCGTACCACTGATATGGGGAAAACTTGGACCGAAGCTTCTCCTGATTTAACAAGAAATGAAAAAGCAAAACAAGGAAAGCCGGGTGGACCATTTACCAATGAAGCAGTAGGTGCCGAAAATTATGGAACGCTAAGCTATGTGATTGAGTCACCTAATGAGAAAGGGGTTATCTATACAGGAAGTGATGATGGTTATGTTCAATTAACAAAGGATGGTGGTAAAACATGGAAAAATGTAACACCAGCTGGGCTTGCGGAGTGTTTGATTAACTCCATTGAAGTATCGCCCTTTGATAATGCAACAGCATACATTGCAACCACAAGATATAAGTTTGATGACCATACCCCTGGATTATATAAAACAACGGACTATGGAAAAACTTGGACAAAAATTAATACTGGAATTGCGGGTAACGCATTTACAAGAGTCATTAGAGAAGATACCAAAGTAAAAGATTTATTATTTGCAGGCACTGAATTTGGTGTTTACATTTCACGCAACGGTGGAAAAAACTGGATGCCATTTCAATTAAATTTACCGAATACACCTATTACTGATTTACGCATTCATCAAGATAACTTAATAGCGAGCACCTCTGGCAGATCATTTTGGATATTAGATGATTTAAATTTATTTAGACAATATAAAAAAGATACCAATAATGCGCTATTGTATCAGCCCACCAACGCCTACCTTGCGAATGGCTATAGTGAATTAGACCAAAACAACGAAGAATTTAATGGTAGTAAAATGTTTGAAGGCGTGAATCCAGCAACAGGTGTCGTTTTTTATTATCAGCTTCCTACTTTAAAAGAAAAAGAAGTGGTTACATTGGAAATAAAAGATGCGGCAGGAAATATAATTAGAAAGTTTAGTTCTACATCGGAAGCAGACAACAAAGCTGGTGGACGTCGCAATCCGAGGGAGCCGAAACTAACTACAAGCAAGGGTATAAATCGTTTTGTGTGGGATATGCGTTATCCAAGCATACCAACCATTCCAGGTGTTTTTATTGAAAGTAGTTTTAGAGGTCACAAAGCAATACCTGGCAACTATACGATTACATTGAAGGCGGGTGAGCAAACAAATAGCACAACAGCTACAATATTAGCTAATCCATTATATCAAGTAGGCGAAAATGATTACAAAGAATTTGACGCATTAATGAAACAAATGGAAGGAGAAGTTATAACGATGCATTCCATGATTCTTGATTTATATGAAAGTAAAAATCAATTAGAAGCCGTATTAAAAAACTTGCCGTCAGAGGATAAATACATTGCTGTAAAAACAAAAGGAAATGCAGTGGTTAAATTATTAAAAGGATGGGATGAGGATATGATACAACGAAAATCAACGGCTTATGATGATGTTGAAAATTTTCCAAACAAGTTTACCGCAGAATATATGTTTATGGTCAATCAAAATGAAAGTGATATTCCAAGAGTAAATCAACCTGTACTTGATTTATTAAAAGAATACACCCCTAAATGGGAGGCAATAAAAGCAAGAGGACTTGACCTAAAAAATAATATACTTCCTGCTTTAAATAAACAATTGTGGGAGGCTGGCGTTGGTGCAGTTTG
Organism: uncultured Bacteroidota bacterium; assembly: GCA_938008665.1. Taxonomy (GTDB): domain Bacteria; phylum Bacteroidota; class Bacteroidia; order Chitinophagales; family Chitinophagaceae; genus Sediminibacterium. The sequence continues at coordinate 22,442 of CALLKA010000126.1, read as the reverse complement.
GATAAAATAGGAAGCAATTGGATTAAAATTTCACGCTTGTTGAAACAAACAGGTAATACTCAGGCCAAAGCCCAAACTTACTCCTTAAGTTTGGGCTTTTCCTTTACAGGATACACAATAAATAAGTAAATTTGCCATCATACAATAGACTATATTATTAATTAGGGAAATGAAGGGCAAACTACAAAAGCTATCTACACTACTACAAGGCGAATTATACGACGACACCACCATGCGAACGCTTTATGCAACAGACGCATCGGCCTATCGTGAGATGCCATTGGCAGTTGCCATTCCAAAAACAAAAGAGGATATTCAAACTTTAATTCAGTTTGCCAAAGAAAATAAAACAAATTTAATTCCTCGTACTGCGGGCACTTCATTAGCGGGACAAGTAGTGGGGAGCGGGATAATTGTAGATGTATCCAAGCATTTTACAAAAATCATCGAATTAAATGAAGAAGCATCTTGGGTTCGTGTACAGCCCGGTGTCATCAGAGATGAGTTGAATTTATTTTTAAACCCGCATGGATTATATTTTGGACCAGAAACATCTACGGCCAACAGGGCTATGATTGGTGGTATGGTTGGAAATAATTCCTGTGGATCTAATTCAGTCATCTATCGAAGCACACGTGAACATTTATTAGAGGTAACTGCTTTTTTAAGTGATGGCAGTGAGGTTGTTTTTGAGGCATTATCATTAGATGACTTTCATGCAAAGTGTGAATTAACAACATTAGAAGGTGCTATATATAAAAGCATGCGAAGCATGTTAAGTAATTACGACAACCAGGTTGAAATAAAAAAAGAGTTTCCAAAAAAATCGGTGGAACGAAGAAATACGGGATATGCAATTGATCTATTAGTAGATATGGCGCCATTTACAGCCGGCGGTGAAGATTTTAATTTTTGTTCACTCCTTGCCGGATCGGAAGGCACACTCGCATTTATCACTGAAATTAAATTACACTTAAATCCTATACCTGAAAAGGAAATTGGATTATTATGTGTACACTTTAATAGTATTGACGAAGCCTTACGTGCGAACTTAATTGGATTAAAATACAATCCATCCGCGAGTGAATTAATTGATCACTATATATTAGAGTGTACCAAAGAAAATATTGAGCAAAGTAAAAATAGATTTTTTGTACAAGGGGATCCTGGTGCAATTTTAGTGATTGAATTTACAAAAGCTACTCGTGCCGAAATCACAGACTTGACGAATCAAGTGGAAGCAGAGATGCGTGCAGTTGGCTTGGGTTATCATTTCCCCGTATTATTTGGCACAGACACCAAAAAAATATGGACCTTACGAAAAGCAGGTCTAGGGCTTTTAGGAAATTTACCGGGCGATGAAAAAGCAGTGCCAGTCATTGAAGACACCGCCGTGGATGTAGCCGACCTACCTGATTATATCCGAGATTTTAATAAAATATTAGTGAAGCATAATTTACATGCGGTACATTATGCGCACGCAGGATCAGGTGAAATACATTTACGCCCTATTATTAATTTGAAAACGGTGGAAGGAAACGAATTGTTCCGAACCATTGCGCAAGAAGTAGCCACACTGGTAAAAAAATACCAAGGTTCTTTGAGTGGCGAACATGGAGATGGGCGATTAAGGGGTGAGTTTATAAAACAAATGGTAGGTGAAAAAAATTATGCGTTATTAAAAACGGTAAAATACACTTGGGATGCAGACAATATTTTTAATCCCAATAAAATAGTGGATACCCCACCCATGAATAGCATGTTAAGGTATACTCCTGGTCAGTTTACGCCCGAATTCAAAAGTGTATTTCGATTCCACCAACAGGATATACTACAACATGCCGAACAATGTAATGGCTCTGGTGATTGTCGCAAAACACACTTATCAGGAGGAACCATGTGTCCTTCGTTTATGGCAAGTAAAAATGAAAAAGATACGACTAGGGCACGCGCAAATATTTTAAGAGAGTTTTTAACCAATTCAGATAAATTAAATCGCTTTGATCATAAAGAAATTTATGAGGTGATGGATTTATGTTTAAGTTGTAAAGCATGTAAGTCAGAGTGCCCATCCAATGTGGATGTAGCAAAATTAAAAGCAGAATTTTTACAACAATATTACGACGCCAATGGGGTGCCATTCCGTTCCAAATTAATTGCGAATTTTACAGCAGCTGCAAAACTAGCCTCCCTATTTCCTAGTTTGTATAATTTTATTATTAGCAATGTGATCACCGGATCGGTGATTAAAATATTATCTGGGTTTGCGATTAAAAGATCCATGCCAAAAATATCAAAAGTAACTTTAGAAAAGTGGTTCCAAAAAAATTATACCTCCATCAACAAAAATGGAAATAAAAAAGTATACCTGTTTTGTGATGAGTTCACCAATTACAATGACGCGGAAATTGGAATGAAGGGGGTTATGTTGTTGGAAAAATTAGGTTATGAAGTATTATTACCTAAGCAAGTAGAAAGTGGAAGGGCTTGGCTTTCGAAGGGATTATTAAGAAAGGCGCAAAAAATTGCCAATCAAAATATTGAACTACTTGGAACACTTGTTACAAGTGAAATACCATTGATTGGTATTGAACCTTCGGCCATTCTTACATTCAGAGATGAATACCCTGATTTGGCCCATGATCATAATGTAGCATCAGCAAATGCATTAGCTAAAAATACTTTTTTAATTGACGAATTTATTGCGAATGAAATTAGCAAAGGAAATATTCATAAAGAAGCATTTACAAAAAATACAAAGCTCATTAAATTGCATGGTCACTGTCAACAAAAAGCCATTGCATCAGTAGCTCCAACGCAAGCCATACTATCTTTCCCGGAAAATTATAAAGTGGAAGTAATTCCATCAGGGTGTTGTGGTATGGCGGGATCCTTTGGCTATGAAAAAGAACATTATAATTTATCCATGCAAATTGGAGAACTAGTATTGTTACCTGCCGTAAGAAATCAGTTAAGCGATACCATCATTGCAGCGCCAGGAACCAGTTGTCGCCATCAAATAAAAGATGGTGCACAAAAAACAGCACTACATCCTGTTGAAATATTATTTGAGGCCTTGGTGTAATTGGCCTTTAAACTTCCCGCAAAATTTAGGCAGGATAAAACAATTACATGGGCGCTCGAATTAAAAAAGAGTATCTTTCAAATTAAATATACATAAACATGCAAGAACAAAATTTCAAGAACCATCCTAAATTGGTACCCGGATTTCATTACATTGGACTGTTAGCAATATTGGCCTTATTGGGAGGATCCATCAATTATTTATGCCGTGCTACCCCCGAAAATAAGTATTTGGCTTCTTTATTAACCTTGGCTGCATTTATTTTTGCCGTATTATGGATATACATTCGAACATTTCCATTAAAAGCACAGGACCGAGCTATTCGTGCCGAAGAAAATTTGCGTTATTATGTTTTAACTGGAAAATTATTTCCTGCTGAATTAAAAATGCCTCAAATTATAGCACTTCGTTTTGCACCCGATAGCGAATACTTAGCTTTATTAGATCGCGCGATCAAGGAAAACTTATCTAACAAGGAAATTAAAGCAGCTATTCAAAACTGGAAAGCAGATCATCATAGATTATAAAATATTTTTTTAATATTTTAAAGCGTAGCAAATACACCTTTAAAAATAGCGGCTCCATTCATTGGCAGCCGCTATTTTTTTTCAAAAAACGATTTAATATTAACAATCATTAGCAACATAATTCACTTGACAAAAGCCATGCGTCCTGCCAATCATAAATAACCTCCCTATAGCTTGTTATATTAGTCATAAAATGATTAAATTCATTCTTCAAATTGAGGCTTGAACCAAGGGTGTTCAAGAAAAAATTCAAATAACGATTATGAATCAAATGAAATTCTATTTTATCGCATTTTTACTTGTAATAACCATGCAAGTGGGTGCGCAAAACCGAGTGTTGGTGTTTTCTAAAACAGCCGCTTTTGTACATGGCTCCATCAAGGTTGGAAAGTTGGCGCTAATAAAATTAGGCGCTGAAAATAATTTCATCGTAGACACCTCCCAAGATGCTTCAATTTTTACCGAAGAAAATTTGAAAAAGTACAGTGCGATTGTATTTCTAAGTACAACCGGAGATGCTTTGGATAATAAACAACAAGCCGTGTTTGAGCGTTACATACAAGCGGGTGGTGGCTATGTAGGTATTCATGCAGCAACTGATTGCGAATACAATTGGCCTTGGTATGGAAAATTAGTAGGTGCCTATTTCCAAAGTCACCCAAAACAACAAACAGCAAAATTAATTGTCAACGACAATACACATCTAAGCACAGCACATCTTCCTGCGGTTTGGGAAAGATATGATGAGTGGTATAATTTTAAAAAAGCACCGGGTAATGAAGTTAAAGTGCTAATCAGCATTGATGAAAAATCATATGAGGGCGGAAAGCATGGGGATAGCCATCCAATGGCTTGGTATCATGATTACGATGGTGGTAGGGCTTTTTATACTGAGCTTGGGCATACAAATGAATCTTTTGCTGAGCCACTTTATATGCAACATCTTTTAGGTGGTATAAAATATGCAATGGGAAATAATGTGAAACTAGATTATTCAAAAGCAAAATCATTTTTGATTCCTGATGAAGATCGTTTTACAAAAAATGTATTGGCTGGTGGTATGTTTGATGAACCAACTGAAATGGCCATCCTTCCTAATTTTGATATCTTAGTTGTACAACGCAAGGGCGAAGTGATGTTTTATAATCACCTTACTAAAAAAGTGACACAAGTAGCTAAGCTAGATGTATATCACAAAACAACGGCCAAGGGTGTGAATGCGGAAGAGGGATTAATTGGTGTGACTGCCGATCCCGATTATGCAAAAAATAATTATGTTTATTTGTTCTATGCGACAAAAGATACTGCGGCCAATAGATTATCTCGTTTTGTATTTAAAAACGGGAAGCTGGACATGGCTTCAGAAAAAAAGATCATTGACGTAGCAACCACAAGAGATATTTGTTGTCATACCGCAGGCTCACTTACTTTTGGACCTGATGGATCCTTATTTATTTCAACAGGAGATAATACAACACCGTTTAATCAACCAGATTCAAAATATACTTTAGAAGGTTATGGACCCATAGATAATCGTCCAGGTTTTGAGCAATATGATGGACGCAGAGGATCAAGTAATACCAATGATTTAAGAGGAAAGGTGTTGCGTATTAAAATAAATCCAGATGCTTCCTATTCAATTCCTGAAGGAAATCTTTTTAAACCAGGTACACCAAAAACAAGACCAGAAATTTATACCATGGGCGCCAGAAACCCATATCGTATCTCTGTTGATAGAAAAACAGGTTTCTTGTATTGGGGTGATGTTGGACCAGATGCTGGTGGAGATAAGTTTGAAGAAAAAGGACCTCGTGGTTATGATGAATTAAATCAAGCACGTAAAGCAGGTTATTTTGGATATCCTTTATTCATTGGAGGCAATTATCCTTATCGACAATTTGATTATGAAACCGGAGTCGTGGGTGACTTTTTTGATCCTAAAAAACCATTAAACTTATCAAAAAATAATACGGGGTTAACTGAATTACCTCCAGTAAGTCCGGCATTTATTTGGTACCCCTACGCCATCTCTACTGAATTTCCTGAAGTGGGTTCAGGGGGACGAAACGCAATGGCAGGGCCTGTTTATCATGGCGAATTTTATCCGAAAGAAACGAGATACCCTGAATATTTCAATAATAAGCTATTGTTTTATGAATGGATTAGGGGCTGGTTAAAAATGGTATCCATGGATGCGGAAGGAAACTATCAGCAAATGGACGCATTCATGCCCAACACGAAATTTAATAGTCAAATTGATATTGAAGTTGGACCTGATGGAAGATTTTATGTTTTAGAATATGGTAGCGGTTGGTTTACAAAAAATGCAGATGCAGCACTTTCAAGAATTGATTATAATGGAGGCAACAGAGCCCCTAAGGCAAAAATAAATATCAATAAATTATCGGGTACACTTCCATTCACCATACAAGCAGATGCAACAGGATCTATTGATGCTGACAGTGATCCACTAACTTATGTTTGGAGTTTTGGTAATCAAATTAAAACAACGAAAACACCAACAACGCCATTTACATTTACAAAAGCAGGTGAATATGCAATATCTGTGGCAGTAAAAGATACCAAGGGTGCTGTAACAAAAAGTGAAGTAATAAAAGTTTACGCAGGAAACGAATCACCTAAGGTGGAAGTTAATTTAACAGGTGGCGATCACTTTTATTTTCCTGGCAAACCAATTGCCTATGCAGTAAATGTAAAAGATAAAGAAGATGGATCTACAGAGAAAGGCGGCATTGACAATAAATCAATTTATGTAAAAGTAGATTATTTAAGTAGCCCAGATAAAGCACAGGTAGTAGGCCATCAGGTGATGACTGCAATTATGGAAGGAAAAAATTTAGTGGCAACACTTGATTGTAAAGCCTGTCACAAAGAAAATGAAAAATCAGTAGGCCCATCATTTGCAATGATTTCAGATAAATATAAAAATGATTTGAAAAATAAAACCTACTTATCGAACAAAATAATTAAAGGTGGGGGTGGCGTTTGGGGTGAAGTAGCCATGGCTGCTCATCCTAGTTTAAAACAAGAGGAGTTAGATTTAATTGTTGATTACATTTTAAGTGTAAATAAAAAGAAAGAGGTTTCCTTACCTGCAAAAGGTACTATTGCAGCAACAGCAGAAAATATGGGTGCAGGAAATTTAATGCAAATCACCGCAAGCTATACGGATAAAGGTGGTGCAGGCATTAAACCACTAAGTGCAACCAATAGCATTACACTTCGTAGCTCAATAATTAATATGCCAAGTAACAATGCAACTACAAGAGTAGATGTTAAAGGCTGGAGAGAACACAGAGCTGCATTTTTAAGTGGTGAAGATGGCTGGTTAGAATTTTCAAATATTAATTTAGATGGAATAAAAGCAATTGATTTCTCTTATGGTATTCCACAACAGTTAGATAAAGGATATATAGTTACTTTATTCCAAGATGAGCCTACGCCTGGCAAAGGAAATAAAAATGTAATTGCGGAGCTTAAAATGGAAAATTATAAAGGGACTTTATTTAGCACCCAAACATTGCCATTGCAAAATGTGAAACCCGGTGATCATAAATTATTCTTAAAAATAGTAAGAGTAAACAAAGAAGAAGGACACCGCTTAGCGGTTATATCCTTGAAGTTGATTCCGAATTAATAATAAAGCTAATTAGGAATTATATAAAGAAGCCGCCCCGATAATTCGGGGCGGCTTCTTTGTTTTAGATCAAACTTATAAAATAAGTTTATATAATTTTCATAAACTATACTTTATAATATTGCTCCCATCCTTTGCGTGGAGGAGCACCTAATAACATTTCATTGGCTAACTTATTATTAGTGATCTTTTTAGTTTTTCTATCAAACTTAATGGTCGTATTTAAATGTTGCGAGATAACCCCTAAACAAAATACTTGACTTAATGGTCCTGCAATTTCAAATGGCGAGCGTGTTTTTTCTTCACCCTTACAAGCTTTTAAAAAGTTAGCATAGTGATTAGAAGGGCTCACCGGCACTACTGGAAGTTTTCCTGCCATATCTTTCGCCTTATCTTCTGGAATAATATAAAGTTGTGCACCATGTGATCCACCTTTAAAAGTTAAATCCTTGCCATAAATAATTTTACCGGGATTAAAACGAGGCGCTTTTGCTTTGCCATTTTTAGGCGGTGGAATATTTGGATCTGGTGCCATTGGATCACCATACCCTTCTGGGAATGGCGGAATATTATTCACACCATCATACCAAGTAATATCACAAGCTGGCATTCCTTTACGCTCAGGGAACTTAAATAAAATAGTAGAATCATTAGGATAGAAGAATTTATTATGCCCTTCCGCTTTTAGCATACTTATTTCCGTAGGTAATCCTAAGTCCAAAAATTCATGTGCTGTATCAATGATATGCGCGCCCCAATCACCCAAAGTGCCCATACCAAAATCATACCAACAACGCCATTGACCATTTACAAAATCATGGTTGTAATCATGCTCCTTTACTACACCATGCCAAGTGTCCCAATCCAAGGTACTTGGAATAGCTTCCTTAGCTGGAAAATTTTTGATACTAGTATCCCATCCATGCCAACGACGGCCTAAATTCATATGCGCAGTGATTGCAGTTACATCTTTAATGATCCCTGCTTCAGCCCATGCTTTAAATTGAAAATAATTCGTTTCAGAGTGACCTTGGTTACCCATTTGTGTCGCCAGATTTTTATGTTTTTTTGCCGCTTTCATCATTAATTCCACTTCGGTAAAAGTGCGTGCCATTGGTTTTTCAACAAACACATGCTTACCCAAACCCAATGCCATCATAGTGATTGCAAAGTGGGAATGATCGGGAACGCCAATGCTGACTGCTTCAATTTGACTTCCCATTTTATCAAACATTTGACGGAAGTCCTGAAAACGCGGAACATTTGGGAACATTTTTAATACTTCAAGCGTTTGAGGACCGCCCATATCAGTATCACAAAATGCAACAAAATTTGCCAATCCTGATTCATGGAATTTCATAAGATCATTCGCCCCTTGATTACCAATACCAATACAAGCAAGGTTTACTTTTTCGCCAGCTTTTAACCCTGTAGAAGCCTTCGTTAAAATTGTAGGGAAAGCGGAGGCCGCTGAAATAAGCGCCGAATTTTTTAAAAACGAACGCCTTGAATTTGATTTCAATGTCATTTATTTAAATATTATTAATTATGATTAACCTTTTAAAAATAACGCTTTTTTTAAAATAAACGTTGAGATTGTGATAAAGCTTATTCAATAAAGAGGGGGTGGACATGGAAACTTAATTTTAATTGGTTAACTTCAAAACTACAAATCGCCACCTTATGAGAATTACAATAAAAACATTACTTTTTTTATTAATAAGCGTTACAGGCCAAGCCCAGCAAAAAACAAACACACCCAATATCGTATTGATATTTATGGATGATATGGGCTATGGTGATTTATCATGTTATGGGGCACTGGACATCCATACGCCCAATATTGATCGGTTGGCTAGTGAAGGAATCAGGTTCACTAATTTCTTATCAAGCCAGGCGGTGTGTAGCGCTTCGAGAGCGTCCATAATGACAGGATGTTATGCCAATAGGGTGGGTATTAGCGGTGCCTTATTCCCAGGTAGTAAAGTGGGGCTGGCTTCAGAGGAAATGACAATTGCAGAATTATTAAAACAAAAAAATTACGCTACCGCGATCTATGGTAAATGGCATTTGGGAGATGCCAAACAATTTTTACCATTACAACAAGGATTTGATGAGTATTTGGGCATTCCTTATTCAAATGATATGTGGCCAGTAACCTATGATGGAAAGCCGGCAGACAGTTCAAGTAGTAAATCAAAAGTGCCGCAATTGCCATTAATAAAAAACAATGACAAATGGATGGAGATAAGAACATTGGAAGATCAATCTACCTTAACAGAAGGATATACAACTGCCGCCGAAGCTTTTATTAAAAAAAATAAAAACAAACCCTTCTTCTTATACTTACCACATTCCATGCCACATGTACCCATTAATGCATCACCTGCGTTTAGAGGAAAAAGTAAACAAGGATTGTATGGGGATGTGATTCAAGAAATTGATGCATCGGTTGGTCGCATATTAAAAACAATAAAAGAAAATGGACTTGATAATAATACCATTGTGATTTTTACAAGCGATAATGGACCATGGATTAATTATGGGAATCATGCAGGATCTACTGGCGGATTAAGAGAAGGCAAGGGCACTTCATTTGAAGGGGGACAACGTGTACCGGGTATTATAAGATGGAAGGGAACTATACAGCCCAATATTGTTAGTAATCAATTGGCTTCTACCATTGATTTATTTCCAACCATTGCTGCAATTACAAAAGCATCCTTGCCAAATAAAAAAATTGATGGGGTAAGTATTCTACCCATTTTACAAGGAGATAAAAATGCAACACCTCGAAAAAACTTTTTATACTATTATCGTAAAAATTCATTGGAGGCCGTGCGTATTGATAATTGGAAATTGGTTTTTGCACATCCAGCGCGCTCCTATTTAAATCAGTTGCCAGGAATGAATGGCTATCCTGGTATTACGAATGAAAATAACCCCACTACATTGGCATTGTATGACTTAAGAAGGGATCCCGGCGAAAACTATGATGTGAAAGAAATGAATCCTGACATTGTAAAAAAACTACAGGCGCTTGCCGAAGAAGCCCGTGCTGACTTAGGAGATGACTTACAGAAGCGCACCGGAGCCAATAACAGAGTCGCAGGAAAAATTGATAATTAAATTCGTATCTTTGCGCTAAATAAAAAATATTATGAGTGAAAATGTAGTTATAAGTATTTGGATCCTTTCTGCGATTTATTGTTTGTACAAATTATATCAGAGAGCAAAAGCAACTTCATTAGATGGCGTAACTGGATATACACCAGGCTTGGAAGTCATCATGGTCATCGTGATAGGCCCCTTATTAGCGGTCATTGACATGTCCCTTACATGGATAAGAATTTACAAAGAGGCAGAGGAAGCAAGAAGAAGATCACAGAAATAATAAAGCTTTGAAGCTTTACGAAAAATTATTTTCAAAATAAGTTTTGCCTATTAAAAAGGGGTCCCGATAAATCGGGACCCCTTTTTAATTTTTAGCCTAAGCTACTTTCTTATTGCACCAACTTCAATTCATCTACAATATGTTTCGCACCGCCTAATTTGTCAATGCACCATAAAACATAACGCACATCTACACAAATAGTACGATTCAATTCTGAATCAAAAGCAATCTTATGACTTAGTGCTTCATAGTTGCCATCAAAAGCCAAACCAATTAAATTTCCATTAGCATCTAATACAGGCGAGCCTGAATTACCTCCAGTAATATCATTGGTCGTGATAAATGAAACAACCACATCGCCAATTTTTTTATCTGCATAAGGACCGTAATCTTTTGCTTTGTATAAATCTAAAAATTTGCTTGGCAAATCAAATTCATAATCACCTTTCACATACTTAGACGCAACACCACTTAGCGTGCAATAAAAATCATACTTAACAGCATCTTTTGGATTGTAACTTTTAATATTACCATAGGAAACGCGCATGGTAAAATTAGCATCAGGATAAGTGCTATTCATTTTTGTTGGATTCATTTCAAATAAACCTTTCAAATACATACGACCTAAATCAGAAGTTTTATTCATAAATGCCGCGTATTTAGGCGTTACTGTAGATGAATAGTTTACGATAAATGATTTGGCAGCTTTAAATGCTGGATCATTTTTTAATGCTTCTATACTTGGCTTATCTGTAAACGCTTTCCACTTGGTATCATCAAAAGCCATGGTGTTTGCAAATACATCGGCTGCAAATAATTTGTATGGATTTTGATCAATATCATTATAGTTTTTAAATAAATCTTCGTAAAAGCCTTTAGGATGCTGGCTTTTATCAACATCACCATAAAACATAGCAACTGCTGAAGCTAAAATACTTTGGTCACTTTTTTTATTTTCATCCACTAAGAATGCTTTTCTTGATTTAGTTGCAGCTTCCACTGCTTTACTAATATCATCTGCTTTTACATTCGGATTAGACAACATAGCTTCAACACTTAGCCAACTACTTGCATAAGCCATTAACGGGCTACCCATAATTCCTTCATTAATATATTGACGATGCTTTGCATACGGCGTCCAGCTTGCATAGCTTGATGCGTAATCATTAAAAATATTTTCATAAGCAGGCTTTCCCTTAGCCCAATCATTAAAACTTGCTTCCACTTTTTGTTTTTGGCCGTAGGTGTCAAACTTTAATAATTGCTTTGTTTCACCATCAAAAAATTTCCAGTAGTTAGCAATGCTCGCGTAATTACTTGCTAATTGTAATTTGACTGCTGCACTTTTTTTCATTTCAGCAAACATAAATTTTAAACGCATGTCACGCAATTTCACTAAGGTTGGACTGGTGATGTCTGTCGCTAATTTTACACCGAAAGAAGTTTCATATCTATTGGTACCACCTGGATAACCATAAATCATACTATAGTCACCATCTTTAAATCCTTTGATGCTCACCGGTAAATAATATTTAGGCTTGAAGGGAACATTATCCGCACTGTACTTGGCAGGCTTTCCTTCCTTATTCATATAAACACGAAAAACCGAAAAATCACCCGTATGTCTTGGCCACTCCCAGTTGTCTGTATCACCGCCAAATTTTCCAATACTTTCAGGTGGATTGCCCACTAAACGAATATCCTTATATACATCATAAACAAATAAAAAGAACTGATTGCCTTTAAACATGCTCGCTACGACCGCGTCCTTATATTCATCACTACCAACAACATCCTTAATGATCTCACCCATTACTTTGGCATATTTTTGCGCGCGCTCAGCACCTTGTGATTCCCCTAAAGCTGCCAATACCTTAGTAGATATATCTTCAATTCTATTTAAAAATTTAACGGAGAGATTACTTGAAATTTCTTTGGATTTATCACTCGCCCAAAAACCATCTTGTAAATAATTATTTTGAGTAGAACTAGCAGCTGCAATCGCACTATAACCACAATGATGATTGGTAAAAATTAATCCTTGATCAGATACAATTTCACCGGTACAGCCACCGCCAAAAATAATAATCGCATCCTTGATGCTTGACTTATTGATACTATATAATTGTTCAGGTTTTAACTTTAAGCCACGTTTAACCATATCATTATACACTTGTTGCCCTAATAACATTGGCAACCACATGCCTTCATCAGCATAACTGCGAAATAAGGTAAGCACAAGTGCTAGGGAAATAAAAATTTTTTTCATAATTGATTGTATTATAGTAGCAATTTAATTAAAATAATTAGGTTGGGGTATAATATTAGTTGGAATTTAATTTTCTAATTCGTTTTTGATGCCTTTTTCCAGTGAATAGTGGTAAAGACAATTTTACTATAATTATCCTTTTCATATAAAATCCCAATTTGTTGCTTGTTGACCAATACAAGATCCGAATATGCTGAATTATTGCTCATCATTTTTGGATCAGTAGTATTATCAATGATCCAATTTTTTGTCCATGTTTTTCCTTCATCAAAACTAATACGCAAAGTTAAATTGTTTCTATTTTTAGCATCTGCTGCATTTGAAAAAGCAAGTATTTGTTTTTTATTTTTTACACCAATATTCAAAATACTTCCTTCACAAACGGGATCGGGAAGTTGCTGATCAAAATAACTGGTATCCCAGGATACGCCTCCGTTTGAGCTAATCGCCACTATGCGTAATCGAATATCTCCTTTTTGATTTCTTGCATTAAGCATCATTCTATTATTAGAAAGTTCGGCGGCAGTGGACTCGTTGCTACCAGGTAAAAGTAATTTTTCGCTTAACTTAAATGTAGCTCCGTGATCATCCGAATAAAAACTGTGCGCAAAATAATCTTCTCCTTGCTTTTGGGGCGGGCCTGCAGAATGGTTAGCTGGAATAAAAATTCGGCCCTTATATAAACCTGTGGCAACCTGTAAAGCATGCCCTGGTGTATTTGCATAATGTCTCCAATCCTCTTTAAAGTTATATAATGAATTGGCTGTTGGTTGCATGGGTCGATGTGTTTGCGTAGTAATATTTACACCGGCACTCCAAGTGAATCCATTATCAAGGGAGGTTTTATACCACACTTCTCTTACCCCCTTGCCATTTCTTATTTCACTTTCATGATTATTTCCAGTGTTATAAAATAAAAATAATCTTCCTTTAGGATAAGCTGGGTCACTCATATCAAACACTGGTGCAGGATTGCCTGCTTGTAAAGAATCATAGGTTGCAATCACTTTAATTGGTGACCAAGTTTGGCCGTTATCAGAACTTCGTCTCATAACAATATCAATATCTCCAAAGTCGCCCGATGAATTCACCCTTCCTTCACAAAAGGCCAATAAATCATTGCTAGGAGTTTTAATTATGGCGGGTATTCGAAAGCTTTTATACCCCTCCGTGCCTGAAATAAAAACCGGGACATTTATTTGTTGTGAAAATCCACTGTTTCCACAAAAAAATAAAATATAAAATAGGATATTGATTTTTTTCATTTGAACTAAGCGATTTAAGTATGATAAAAATATAGTAAATTTAAATAGTAAAATGAATTGAAGTTTCTTAATATTTTGAAATGGTTTGTTTTTAAATAAACTTGATTTTTTCTGCGCATGAACTTACAACCCACCGATTTAAAAAACAACCTTGTTTGGCTAGAACCCTTGGAGCAAAGGCATTTTGACGAGCTGTACCTGGTTGCCTCCGATCCTTTGATTTGGGAACAACATCCCAATCCGGACAGATATAAATTGGACGCTTTTACCAACTATTTTAAAGGGGCAATGGAATCAGGTGGTGCATTTATAATTAGAGATACATTAAGTGGCCAAGCATTGGGATCCAGTCGCTATTGCGCATATGATGCCGCTATGAAAGAAATTCAAATTGGTTATACTTTTTTTGCAAGAAGTTGTTGGGGAAAGTCCATCAATAAAGAAGTAAAAACATTAATGCTTAACCATGCATTTAATTATGTAGATAAAGTGGCTTTTTATGTGGGTGCTAATAACATTCGATCGCAAAAAGCAATGGAACGGATTGGTGGTATTAAAATTCGGGAGGAGGTGGTTGCTTATTTTGGAGAGCCTGATAGATTAAATTTTAGGTATGAAATTAACAAGTGATTCTGTTTTTAAATATGATTTTATAGTACACTAATGATAAAAAAGTTTCCATTTTTTCTGTTTTGTTTTTTGTGTTATGGGACAGCTATACATGCACAAAATAAAAAACCAAATATTCTCATCATCTTAACCGATGACCAAGGGTATCATGATGTTTCCTATTACGGTACAAAAGATATTCGAACACCTAATATTGATGCAATTCGCAATGCAGGTATGCGATTCGATTATTTTTATACCAATTCCCCAGTATGTGCACCAACAAGAGCTTCACTGATGTCGGGCAGATTTCCCGATTTGGTGGGAGTTCCGGGATTAATCAGATCCACGCCCGATAATAATTGGGGCTACTTGCAACCAGGTACTATTTTATTACCACAAGCATTAAAACAAGCGGGATATCGCACTGCGCATATTGGTAAATGGAATTTAGGATTGGAATCACCCAACCTTCCCAATGAAAAAGGATTTGATTTGTTTCATGGTTGGTTGGAAGATATGATGGATGATTATTGGACCCACTTAAGGCATGGGAAAAATTTCATGCGCTTAAATAAGGAAACGATTGAACCCGTAGGACACGCAACAGAATTATTTACACAGTGGTCAATTGATTATTTAGAAAAACAAGTGGGTGAAAAAAATCCATTTTTTTTATACTTATCCTATAATGCGCCACATTTCCCCGTATCTCCGCCAACGGCGTGGTTACAAAAAGTGAAGCAAAGGGAACCGCAGGTTTCAGAAACAAGAGCTAAGCTAGTAGCCTTTATTGAACATATGGATACTAATATTGGTAAAGTAATTGCATCATTAAAAGCCAATGGCCAATATGAAAATACCATCATCTTATTTTTAAGTGATAATGGTGGTCACCTACCCAGTGAATCAAATAATGGTAATTTGCGCGATGGAAAACAAAGTATGTATGAGGGTGGATTAAGAGTTCCTACTGTAATTAGTTGGCCTAAAATGATTAAAGCGGGTAGCGTATCTGCACAAGTAAATTTAACAATGGATATATACCCCACATTATTAGAAATTGCAGGGGTTCCTATCAAACATAAAATTGAAGGAAGAAGTTTTTTGAATACATTAATAAGTGAAAAAAATACAACTACCAGTGTTGATGAAAATAGAGTGCTTTATTTTACCCGAAGGGAAGGTGGCATGGAATATGGGGGTAAGGCATATCACGCAATTCGACAAGGTGATTGGAAATTGTTACAAAATAATCCCTACCAGCCCTTGGAGTTATATCATCTTAAGTTAGATCCTGAGGAAAAAAATAATTTAATAAAGCAAGAACCTAAAATTGCAGAAAAATTGAACGTTTTATTATTAAAGCAAATTCAGGAAAGTGGTAAAGTGCCTTGGCAAAAGCAAAACAAATAAAAATACCCTCGTTTCTTATTTATTATTATTTAAATTGTTGGGATGTAAAATTATACCCCTCAATTAAAATTGGAAATGATTCTTTTTTACTTGTGAAATATATTTTTTTAGTTTGACTTGGGAAAAGTGTAAAATAGCCTTCGGAAAAAAACGAGGGTAATACTATATTATTCAACTCATCTAATTCATTAAGTTTTATTCCTATTGCTGTTTTTATACCCATATTTTTTAAAATTAAATACGGCCCTTTTTCATCAACTTTCTTATCAATAATCCTTAGATTCACTCCATCTGTGAAATTAAAATTATTGAATGTGCCATTGTCATCTAACAGCCAGTATTCGTTTTCAGAAATAATAATATCATTTTTCAATGCTTTGAGTCTTAAAAGATAAGGTTGTGTAAATTTAATTTTTTTAATAGCATCATAATTTACTTTGATATTTGAATTAGATGCAACTGTGACTTTTTTTAAAGCACTATCAATCATCTTTCCATTAATGTCAATAAGATTAAATTCAATGTAAACATCATTGAGATTATTTAATGTTGTATTAATTAATCCAATTGAACTATCATTTAAATTAAATTGAATATGTATAGGTTCACACGCTTTTTTTGAACCAAAAAATGCCCCAGTGGATTCAAAATCATAAGAATAAGTTTGCCAAATCATACTTGGCCATGCCGGGTGTGTCATCCATAACAACACGCCACTAGTATTATTCCAAATTTTACTATTCCATGACTCAAAAATTGTTCTATAAGAATCGTAATTTAATAGCTGTGCCTTTTTTGCAAAATCATCCAAGGAATTTGATTTTCCATATTTTTTATCAATTGCTTTTAAATAACCCTCTAAATTTTGATTATTACTATGTAAGTCATGATAATGCCATGTATCATTTATTGGCCACCAATCTTCTTTCTTTAAAAACTTTTTTATTGTATTTGCAGTTGGCACTGAAAATGTTCCAATTTCTGTAGAAAAACCAAAGGCATATTTATTAAAATATTCAATAGGTTTTTCAATGTAAGCCCAATCACCACTTGGTCTTAAATTAATCTCTCTTGAATTTCCAATATAAAATCTTGTACCATCTTCATTTGAAATTTGTTTTGCAAGGGCATATTCAATGCCTAGCGGCGCGTATCCCTCGTTTCTTGGGCACCAAATAGCAATAGATGCATGGTTTCTAAATCTTTTAATAACGTCTAATGAGTTTTCAAGAAACAGATTTTCGTCCAACGGGTTTAGATTATATCCTTCTGTGGAAATCCAAAAATCATTCCATACCAACATTCCATATTCGTCTGCTAGCTGGAAAAATATATCCTCCGTAGACTCTCCGGTCCAGTTTCTTATCATATTAAAATTAGCATGCTTGTGAAGTTGAAATGCAGGCTCTAATTTTTCTCTACTTGTTCTTTTCATTCCATCGTCCATTCCCCAATTTCCACCTCTACAAAATATTTTTTTTCCGTTTACATATATAATTAAATATGGACTTTGACCTTCTATTTTAGTCATTTTTGTTATGAGATTTTCATCTTGTAACGTAGGTATAAAAACTCTTTTTTCAACTTCTCTTCTTTGTGAATTATCAAAAATTGGTTTGTCAATGTTTAAATCCGTAGGGCTAAACAGAACACGTTCTGCATTATTTATTTTGGTATCGGCTAACACCTCATAAGACAATTCTCTAATACCATAATTAAAACTATTAGAATCGCTAATAATTCCAAGTTCATTGCTGACGGAGGTGTAAACGTTATACAAATATTGATTCCCGTATCCGTTAGGCCACCATAATTTAGGATTTTGTATTGCAAGTGCACTATGCACATCAGAATTAAAAATGACTTTTTTTTCCTCCATTGGATTTAACAAAAATTTTTCCTTAAATCCATAACCACCAATTTGAAAATTAAAATTTACCAATTGTGATTTATTACTGTGATTTTTAATGGTTGTTTTAACGATTAATTTGACACTATTGGTGTCTGGTAATGGTAAATCAGAAATTATTTGAGGTTTTTCTACAGATATAGCATTCGTAAAACTTAATTTAACTGGCTGCCAAATGCCTATATTTCTATCTCTTATTCCAGGTATCCAATCCCAACCTTCACTAGATATAAAGGTCGGCCCATCTAATGCTAACTGTCCTCCATTAGGCCCCATGCCAGCAAGTTTTGATTGTTCATGCGGTATTCCAGGATTTGGAGGTGGAATAATATGAACTACTAAAACATTTATACCGGTACTGATATAACTACTAATGTCAAAATTTTTAGATAAAAACGCACCATTTATTTTTCCTAATTTTTTTCCGTTTATCCATACTTCAGCCCTATAGTTAATCCCTTCAAAATTTAGCCATGTTATTTTATATGGATCAATTTTATTTATAAAATTAAGTTCTAGTTTATACCACCAATCCTTTCGAGATAAGTCTTCAGGTATATGCATATTATTTAAGCCAATATATGGATCAGGATATACTCCATTATTTACTAATGATGTTAAAACGGTTCCAGGTACAATGGCATCCTGCCAATTTTTTTTAGATTTACTAAATACACTATGGTTTAACACTGAATCTGATTCAGTTAAGACCCAATGTTTGTTTAGTTCATAAACTATATTATTTTTTTCTATAATGAATTGTTGGGGGGGCAAAAATATTTTTTTTCTAGGGAGGTCTATTTTGCCGTTTGATTTAGGTAATACTATTGAATCTTGTGGCTTAAATAACCCAAAGTTTAATTTAGACTGTGCCTGTGACGTTGTGGCTTGAAAAATAAATAAAATAAAAGCCAACTTGGTAATGTTATATCTCAATTTTTTCATTTTTTTAATATTTGGGTGTCTTTCCAAGTGTCAGTTCTAAATGGATAAGCGGGTAAGCCTATTTTATTTTGTAAATTTGTTTCGGGAAAATTTGTAAAAGCATACCTTACCGCAATTGGATTTGAAACACTATCAGAATATAATTTAATTTTATTATTAATAATTGTAGCTAAAGCTGGACGAAATACTTTATCCTTACCTGCAATAAAAAAATGTCTGGGAGATAAACCATCACTAGTAATTAATCCATTAGTAACTGAATTTTTTCGAAAATTTACGTATATATATTTTCCTTTTATTTCCAAACTTGAATAGCTTGGGCCATAAGGAGAAGTTAAGAATTTATAATTATCATATAATGCGAAATTCGCTAATCTTTCTCCCACAGCTTTCTTATTTCTAGGATGTATATTATCTGGCTCACCTACATCCATTGTCGTTACCATTTGCGTATGAGGTTCGTTTAATATTTTTTCTTGCGTTTCTCTAAAAAGTGCATAGTTATAGTCTAATGAATCTGTTTTTTTCCAATTATATGGGGTCATTTGAACGTAATAAAAAGGCATAAATTTGTTATTGAAATCATGTCTCCATTGTCTTATTAAGGCTATGTTAAGCTTACTATATAAATTAATATCACCCGCATTAGATTCCCCTTGATACCATAAGAATCCCTTAATTGTATAATTTATAATAGGGTATATCATTGCGTTATATATTAAGGTTGGCCTTAATACAGGTATTTTTTCATTAGGATTGGCATCATATGGATCTAAGTACTTCTTACGCAGTACTGAATCTCTTCTTAATGTATTACGATCCATAAACGCTTGTGCAGATGCACTTCCATATGCACTCTGTATTATTCCAATGGGAATTTTTAAATTTTTCTGCAATTTTTTTGCAAAATAAAATGAAACGCCACTAAACTCTTTAACGTTTATTGTATCACAATCCAACCAATTACCGCCAGTATTTGACATTAATTCTTCACTTGTTGTTTTAGGAATTTTTATAAATCGTATAAATTTATTTGTAGCGTTTTTGATTTCTAATTCATGATTTTGTACTCCTAAATGCCAAGGTAAAAATGGCTGCATACTCATATCCATATTCGATTGTCCACTAGTTAACCAAACCTCTCCGAATAATATTTTTTTTAAACTTATTTTAGTATCAATACTTTCTAATTGTATTGAATGTTCAAGGTACTTTCCGGGTATTGCTTTTGGAACATTTATAAGGTAAGACCAATTACCATCTTCTTGGATCTTACATATCTTATTATATCCCCAACTAGGTTTAATTGTAATGCTTGCTCCAGGAATACCATAACCCCATATTTTGAATTTTTGATTTTGTTGAATTACCATGTTGGACTGTAAAATACTAGGTATTTTAAAAAAGGAAAAAGTACTGTTAGCCCATTGAGATAAAGTATTTATTTTTGAGTTAATTTTTATGTCAGGGTGGAACTCGTGTACTAAAATTTGCAATATCCCGCTATCGGCATTTTTAATATGAACTGCTAATTTTTTAAATCCTTCATTTTTAGTATTGAGCGTAAGTGGGAAATTTTCACCTGGTAAATATGTAGCTGGTAAAATTTCAAACTTCGCATCTAATGTAGCTTTAATATTAAAAGACATTTTTTTATCCCCTAAGGTTAAAATAGCAGTTTTGCCATTATTAATTAATAAAATTGATGCTTTTGTGTGCATACTCCACCAAATATTCTTTTTACCTATACATTTAAATTCATCCTGTATCAGTATCGTTTTATCTTTTGTCAATAAAATTCCTCGTTTATATTCTTTAACATCTCTGAAATAACAATTTGTTAAATCTGTTATCGAATAGCTATAATTTTTATTATTTTCTAATTTTTGAAATTTTGCAATACCATTTTCATATTGATCAGGTTTTATAGAATTATTAAAAACTAATGTGTTTTTCCCTTCAGCTCTTAGTCTATAAAAGTGCCATCTTCCTGGAGTTTCTTGATGCTCTGTACTATCTGTATAAGACGGGTTTGTTTTTTTTGTAAAATAGCCTGGAAAAGTATAATCATCCTTCCCTAAATTTCCATAGGCCCAGACTTCGCCAAGCGCTTGTAACTCAAAAGATCCTGCATCTAAATGACCGTGATTTGCATTATTATGACCTCCATGCAAAGAGATATAGAAAGCATTTTTACTCCAATCAGATCTTAATGACGTAATATCTATGCCACTTATATGTTGGTTTAGTTCTAATTTATAGTTATTGCGGTTCGATGTATTTAATATTGGATTATAATAAATTAAATCAACCCAATCAATGTCATTTGTACTAAGTGCGATTTTATAATGTAAAGATGATAACACGGAATCATTATAGTGATAGAAAAACCAGGGTAAAGATTTTATATGGAAGTTTTTTATTGGATCATCCCCAATATTTAATGTACTAACCGGTCCACTCATTTTAATCGGGAACCAGCCACTTTTTTTAAAGCCGCCATATTGATCTAATCCAAAGGTATTTTTAAAGGTGTTACTAATTGCTTCAATCGTTAAAGTTGTATAAAATAAACCATATCTCCAATAAGCCACCCCTTCTTCACTTTGGCCATCGGGCTCGAATGTTTGTAAATAAGTAGGCAATTGGAAAATACATTTTTTTAATAAATCATTATAGTCGGTACTATTTTCTATAGATAAAATAGACATAATTATGCCCCCATTACAAACGCCATTCCAATTATTAGTTGCATTATGCCACCAAATATTATTTCTGACTAAGGGCTTTGCCGGTTCTAAAATAAATTTTTTGACAGTGTTATATAATTTTTCCTTTTGAGTTTTTGTCAAATAATTTTTTAACCCATCTAAAGCAAATGAGAAATTAAATCCAGCAATGCCTGCATCTAAAAAATGGCGATTTGCACCCCAGTCTGGATAAGTGCACATTAGCTCAAGTTGACTCCATATTCTTTGTGCATACTTATCTTCTTTGGTTAATTGATACGCTAATGTTAGCAAAGGGATTTGACTTGCAAAATCATGAATAGATGGTATTCTTAGGTTTGCTTCATCCAAATAATATTTAAGTAACGGGGTTTTTAAAATAGAATCTGCATTTAATTTTAATTTATTTACACCCACGCTAACTATAGCATCATTTTGATTGTATAATTTATTTAAATTTTTTAAAAAATTATCTGACATAAATAAATGAGAATTATTCATTTCAGTTCTACCATCTATATATTTATGAACAAGATTAGAATCTAATTGTCCAAATGTCGGATTAGAGAAAATAATTATAAATATGAAGACAAAATATAATCTTATATTTTTTTTAAATTTAAAAATCATATTATG
>CALLKA010000125.1 GCA_938008665.1 uncultured Bacteroidota bacterium | reverse complement strand
ATAAATTCTAAAAATACCTACAGTTTTCGCTAAATATTTTAGAAATTTGGATGCATTGGGTGCGTGAGATAACGAGTAGTTTATTATAAATATGGCCACTTTTTTTTAAAAAAATCACGTCCATTTATATAATACTTTTTTAATTTTTTGTAAAAAAATCAAATCGCAATTCTTTTCTATAATCATTAAATGGGTTCCCCTATTGTTATAAAAATATATTTATTAAGAATTAATCAGTACTTATAAACATATTTTAAATGCTTTACAATTACTGATAATCCTCACTTGTTTACAACCCATTTTATTGGAATTAAGTCGTAATTTTCCACCTATTAATAATTCATCTCCTATGGGTGCGATATCATTGATTGCTTTACTTGTAGCTGCTATTGCGTTTTCTGCAGGCGGCATTTTAGTTGGTAAAATTTTTGTGAAGGGAAGTAAAAATGCACAAAAAGGGCAAGCCTACGAATGTGGTATCCCGACTGATTCTTCTCCTTGGCATCAATTCAATGTAGGGTATTATTTATTCGCATTGTTGTTTTTAATTTTTGATGTGGAATTGGTTTTTTTATACCCATGGGCAGTGGTTGTAAAAAAAGTAGGACTGGTTGCTTTAATTGAAATTATTGTTTTCATATTTATTTTATTCATGGGCTTTTTATACGCCCATAAAAAAGGAGCATTAAAATGGAGTTAAAAGAAAAAATTGCTGGCAACGAACCTTTTCCTGGTATCGTTCATGACACACCAGGTGGTGGTATTGTGGTAAGTACTTTTGATAGTATCATTAATTGGGCGCGTTCCAATTCACTCTGGCCTTTATCTTTTGCAACAAGTTGTTGCGGTATTGAAATGATGTCCACTGCTTCCGCCAAATACGACTTTTCGCGCTTTGGATTTGAAGTAGCCAGGGCTTCGCCGCGTCAAGCTGATGTAATCATTATTGCAGGAACCATCGTAAATAAAATGGCGCCGGTATTAAAAAGATTGTATGATCAAATGGCCGATCCTAAGTATGTTATTGCGATGGGTGCTTGTGCGATTAGTGGTGGTCCATTTTTCTACAATACTTACTCCGTAGTAAAAGGGGCTGATCATATTATTCCAGTGGATGTGTACATTCCTGGTTGTCCGCCACGTCCCGAAGCTTTATTGCACTCTTTAATTTCTTTACAAGAAAAAATTAAATTAGGCATGACACGTGAACAAATTAGAGGTGAATTTAAAGGATAAAGAAACAGTTTGCGCACTTTGAAAATGATCACAAAATTTAATTCTACAAGCGTAGAAAAGTTTTAAACAGCAATTAATTTATAACAATGACGAACGAAGAAATAAAAGAATACATCACTACCCTTGCACCTGCAGCCACTTATGATGAAACAGGCGAATGGTTGAATATCCTGGTTACTGCTGAAGAATTACAACCTTTGATGTTAGCATTGCGCAATGGCAAAATGCAAATGAATTATTTATTTTGTTTAACCTGTGTTGATTTTAAAACACATTTAACCATGGTGTATCACTTATCTGCTACAACACATCGTCAAAGCATCGTGATCAAAGCAAATTTAAATCGTGAACAGCCAGTGATTGAAACCGTTTGTGACATTTGGAGAACCGCTGAATTTTTAGAGCGTGAAGTATTTGAAATGTTTGGCGTGCATTTTACCAATCATCCTGATTTACGAAAATTAATATTGGAAGATGACTTCAAAGGATATCCATTAAGAAAAGATTTTGAAGATCCTATCAACATGATAAAATTATAATAGGCACATGTACAATCAAACCGAAATAATAAAAGATACCAGTGAGTTAGGTGCGGATGGAGAATTAGTCATTAACATGGGACCGCAACATCCTGCTACCCATGGGGTACTTCATTTGGTGGTTACTTTAAATGGAGAAACCATTAAAAAAATTGAACCGCACTTAGGTTATATCCATCGCTCCATTGAAAAAATGTGCGAGAGTTTAACCTATCGTCAATTCATTTATGTGACAAGCCGTATGGATTATTTATCATCACATATCAATAATTTAGGCTGTGCTTTATTAGTTGAAAAAGGAATGCAAATTGAAGTTCCAGATCGCGCAAAATATGTGCGTGTTATTTTGAGTGAATTAACGCGTATTGCATCCCATGAATTATGGCTGGGCGCTATGGCGATGGACTTAGGTGCTTTCACCCCTTTCTTTTATGCATTTAGAGAAAGAGAAATGATTACAGATATTATGGAAGATACTTGCGGTGCAAGATTAACCATGAATTATATTGTTCCAGGCGGATTGATGTATGACCTACATCCTGATTTTCAAAAAAAGGTAAAGGCTTTTATTACCCAATTCAAATCCAAGGTAACTGAGTATGAAGACTTAGTCACCAACAATGTTATTTTTCAAAGCAGAACTAAAGGGGTTGGCATTTTAAGTGCAGAAGATGCTATTTCCTATGGTTGCACAGGACCAGTAGCACGCGCAAGTGGTGTGAGCTGCGATATTCGAAAAATTTATCCTTACGAAGTATATGATAAAGTACAATTTGATGAAGTATTGGAAACTGCAGGTGATTCCTTTGCACGTTACATGGTACGTGTTAAAGAAATGAATCAATCCATTCGCATCATTGAACAATTAATTGACAATATTCCAGAGGGTGATTTTGTAGGTAAAACAAAAAATGTGTTGAAATTACCGAAAGGTGAATTTTACACAAGGGTGGAAACTGCCAGAGGTGAATTTGGCGTATATGTGGTAAGTGAAGGTGGAACCACTCCACACAGAATTAAATTCAGGTCTCCTGGATTTTCAAATTTATCCGTATTAAATCATATTTCTGTTGGAAGTAAGATTGGTGATTTAATGGCGAGCATGGGTACTTTGGATTTAGTGATACCAGATATTGATAGATAATAGAAAGATAGAATTGTTTGTTATATAAAAACAGTAACGCATGTTTAGTTTAGAAGGAATTACTACCAATGTTCAAGATTGGTTATTGATGAAGTTTAATCCCACGATGGCTTTGGCTATTGAATGTGTGATTGTGATTTTGTTATCCATTAGCTTATTCGCCATATTAGGTTTGGTACTCGTACTCATGGAGCGAAAAGTTGCAGCGCATATACAAATACGCCTTGGGCCAAACCGTGTTGGACCCGGCGGTATGTTTCAAACAGTGGCAGATACTTTAAAATTAATTATGAAGGAAGGGTTAACTCCCGACAAGGCAGATAAATTTTTATTTAACCTTGCTCCTTTTGTTGTAATGATGGTGGGTATGTTATTATTAGCGCCAATTGCTTTTGCAAAAAACTTTCAAATTTGGGATATTAATATTGGGGTACTTTATATTAGTTCCGTTTCTTCATTATCTGTGATCGGCATTTTGATGGCA
Source organism: uncultured Bacteroidota bacterium (assembly GCA_938008665.1). Classification (GTDB taxonomy): domain Bacteria; phylum Bacteroidota; class Bacteroidia; order Chitinophagales; family Chitinophagaceae; genus Sediminibacterium. The sequence continues at coordinate 14,257 of CALLKA010000125.1, read as the reverse complement.
GGCTGGGCCAGTAATAATAAATATTCTTTATTAGGTGCGATGCGCAGCGGTGCTCAAATTGTGAGCTATGAATTATCTGCAGGTTTTGCAGTATTAACCATTGTGGTTTTAACAGGAAGCTTACAAATTTCTGAAATCATAAACGCACAACAAAATGGTTGGTGGATTTTCAAAGGTCATATTCCTGCAGTCATTGCATTTGTATTATATATTATCGCAGTCACTGCCGAAACGAATCGTGCGCCTTTTGATTTAGCAGAAGCGGAATCAGAATTAACCGCAGGTTTCCATACGGAATACTCAGGTATGCGTTTTGCCTTGTTCTTTTTAGCAGAATACATTAACATATTTATTGTTTGCGCCATTGGTGCTACTTTATTTTTTGGCGGATGGATGCCACTGCATATTGGCAATTGGGAAGCATTCAATCACCTCATGGATTATATCCCTTCTTCGGTTTGGTTTATGGGAAAAACATTTTTCCTAATTTTTTTAATTATGTGGTTTAGATGGACCTTCCCAAGATTACGTGTGGATCAATTATTGAATTTAGAATGGAAATATTTATTACCAATAAGTTTGTTTAACCTTTTATTAGTGGCAGTGATTACAATTTTAGGTTGGCATTTTTAACATAAAATGAATTAGAAATATGTTTTTGAAAGAATATATAACAGATGTTGTTACCGGCGTAACCTCCTTATTAAAAGGCATGCGCAAAACAGGTTATTACTTTACGCATCCCAAAGAAATTATTACTGAGCAATACCCAGACAACCGGGCGACCTTATTAATGTCGGATCGATTCAAAGGTGAAGTAGTGATGCCACATGATGCCAATAATGAACATACCTGCACCGGTTGTACGGCTTGTGAATTGGCTTGTCCGAATGGGACTATTAAAGTGGTGACCAAATTTGAAACCTCCCCTGAAGGAAAAAAGAAAAAAGCAATTGACGCTTTAGTGTATCGTCTTGAATTATGTACGATGTGTAATTTATGCATTGTTGCATGTCCAAGTGATGCCATTAAAATGGCGCCCAATTTTGAACACAGTGTATTTGACAGAACCAAATTAACCAAGGTATTAAATCAACCAGGATCTAAAATAAGGGAGGGAATAGAATAATGAATACATCAACTATTATATTTTACGCCATTGCCGCTCTCATATTGGGCGCCGCAATTTTAGCAGTGACTACACTTAAAATATTTCGTTCCGCTATTTGGTTATTATTTTCATTGGTGGGCATCGCTGCACTTTATTTTTGGATGCAGGTGGAATTTATTGCTGCCATTCAAATTGTGGTTTATGTGGGTGGAATTGTAGTGTTAATTATCTTCTCTATCTTCTTAACTCAACAATCAGGTAAGGAGATGGACAAGCCTGCCACGGGCAAAATGATATTTTCTGCCCTAGCTGCTTTATTCGGAACAGCATTCACTATTAATTTAATCAGTCATTACGGATTTAATAATATTTCTGCAGCTCCCTTTAATCCCAGCGTGGATGAAATAGGCATGCAAATGTTAAGCACTACTTCGCATGGTTTTATTTTACCGTTTGAAGTAGTAAGTATGCTTTTATTAGCCGCCATGGTGGGTTGTATTGTTATCGCGATGAAGCCAACAGAAGCAAATATTGTTCACTTAAACAAAAAGGAGGATTAATTCTATGAATGAAGTACCCTTAACCCATATTCTTTTCGTTAGTACCGCTTTATTTTTCATTGGCATGTATGGATTGTTTACGAGAAGAAATTTAATTACCATGCTCATGTCCATTGAGCTCATGTTGAATAGCGTGAATATTAATTTTGTGGCATTTAATAAATACTTGTTCCCTGATAAATTAGATGGTTTGTTTTTTTCTTTATTTATCATCACCATTGCTGCTGCCGAAGCCGCGGTGGCGATTGCTATTATTATTAATTTGTATCGTAGTCACCAATCCATTGATGTTGACGACGCCACTGAAATGAAATTTTAATTATTATGTCAAACTACTTATATATACTTTGGATTCCATTATTACCCCTTGCCACATTTGTGTTATTGGGCTTATTTGGACGCAAGTACTTTGCAAAAACTGCAGGTATAATTGGAACCGCCTCCTTACTTACCTCAACGTTGTTGTCATTTGTTGCGGCGAAACAATATTTTTTTGAAGACGGAAAAGTAAATGGGGTATATCAAAAAATAATTGCTTTAAAATATACTTGGTTGCAGTTTAGTCCCAATGTATCCATTGACATGGGTATCATTGTAGATCCCATTTCAGTCATGATGTTAATTGTAGTTACATCTGTTTCCTTAATGGTGCATTTATTTAGCTTGGGTTATATGAAAGGTGAAGAAAGGTTTGCAACTTATTATGCATTCTTATCTTTATTTACCTTTTCCATGTTGGGCCTGATCTTATCGGTGAATATTTTCCAAGTTTATATGTTCTGGGAATTGGTGGGGGTATCTAGCTTTTTATTAATTGGGTATTACTTTAATAAACCATCTGCAGTGGCTGCTTCCAAAAAAGCATTTATTGTAACCCGCTTTGCTGATTTAGGATTTTTGATTGGTATTTTAATTATGGGCTTTTACGGAGGCACTTTAGATATTGGATTATTGATTGAAAAATTAACCTCGGCACAATCCCCTGAATTTTTAAGCATCACAAGTGCTAGCTTTTTAGGTGCAAGTATGCTTACTTGGGGTTTAACTTTAATATTTATGGGTGGCGCAGGAAAATCGGCTATGTTCCCTTTGCATATTTGGTTACCAGATGCTATGGAAGGGCCAACACCAGTATCTGCATTAATCCACGCTGCAACTATGGTGGTTGCGGGTGTTTATTTAGTGGCTCGTTTATTTCCTGTGTTTTCCATGGACGAAGCCGCTTTAACGATTGTCACATATGTGGGCGCATTTTCTGCATTACTTGCAGCAGTGATTGCTTGTACACAAACAGATATTAAACGTGTTCTGGCTTATTCCACGATGTCGCAAATTGGCTATATGATGTTTGCCTTAGGCATTTCAAAAAATGGTGGTGAAGCAGGATTGGGATATATGGCTTCCATGTTTCATTTATTTACACATGCATTTTTTAAGAGTTTATTATTCCTAGGTGCCGGGTCGGTGATACATATGGTACATAGCAATGAAATGAAAGATATGGGTGGACTAAGAAAATTAATGCCCATTACCCACGCTTCTTTTTTAATTGCATGTTTGGCGATTGCAGGTATCCCTCCATTTGCAGGATTTTTTAGTAAGGAAGAAATTTTAACGGCTGCATTCCATGAGAATAAATTGATTTATGGCGTAGCCCTATTTACAGCGGCATTGACAAGTTTTTATATGTTCCGTTTATATTTCAATATTTTCTGGAGCAAGGATGCGGTTGCAAAAGCACACCACAATGATGGTCACGATGATGCACATGCACATGACAAAGAAAGTCATGGCGAAGGCACTTTGACCATGAAACTGACTTTACTTATATTAACAGCATGTGCAATAGGTGTTGGATTTGTTCCTTTCTCTCAATTCATCACTTCCGATGGATTGGCATTAGAAACACATATCGATTTGGTATTCTCGATTGCCCCTGTCGCATTATCGATCATTGCTATTTTACTATCAGCTAGTTTTTATAAAACCCAAAATACAAAATCGGATAAAGCAGTTGCGCTATTTGGTGGCTTTTACAGCGCTGCCTACAAAAAGTTTTATGTGGATGAATTGTATTTGTTCATAACCAAGAAAATTGTTTTCCCATTGATTGGACAACCTATAGCTTGGGCCGACCGAAATATTGTAGATGGCTTTATGTTGTTATTAGCCAATACAACAGAAAAAATTTCAGCAGCGATTAAAGGATTACAATCGGGTAAAGTACAAAATTATGCGCTTTACTTTTTTGGCGGTGTTATTGCATTGTCAATTTTATTTATTTATATCTGGAAATAAAATATTTATATGAACTTATCATTACTCATCTTATTACCCTTGCTAACCGCCTTACTCATTTTATTGAGCAAGAATTTAGCACAAATAAGAGTCATTGGATTAGCAGGATCATTAGCACAATTAGGCGCAGCTGGTTGGTTGTTAAAATTATTTATGGATCAAAGGGCTGCTGGCAATACTGCTACCTATTTATTTGAAACAAATACCGTTTGGTTTAAAGCATTAAATATTAATTACCATATTGGCATTGATGGTATTGCACTCGCCATGATTTTATTAAGCGCTTTAGTCGTGGTTGCGGGCATACTTGTTTCCTGGACCATGGAAAAATTAAGTAAGGAATATTTTTTCTTACTCGTTTTATTAAGCATGGGTGCTTATGGATTTTTTATCTCCTTGGATTTGTTCACTTTATTTTTCTTTTTAGAAGTAGCAGTTATCCCTAAGTTTTTATTAATTGGTATTTGGGGCAGTGGTAAAAAAGAAAACAGCGCTATGAAGTTGGCCTTAATGTTAATGGCGGGTTCAGCATTGGTGTTTGTTGGCTTAATGGGTATTTATTACAACACGCACAGCTTTGATATGGTACAAATTGGACAAATGGGCATTTCATTAGGTGTGCAAAAATTCTTTTTCCCATTTTTATTTTTAGGCTTTGGCATATTTGCAGCCTTATTCCCTTTTCATACTTGGGTACCCGATGGTCACGCTTCAGCGCCAACTGCAGCTTCCATGTTTTTAGCAGGAATCTCCATGAAACTTGGAGGTTATGGTTGTTTACGTATGGCAGCATTAATGCCTGATGCAGCACACAGTTATTCTTGGATCATTATTTTGCTCGCTACTATTGCAATCATCTATGGCGCATTTGCTACCATGATGCAAACCGATTTAAAATACATCAATGCCTATTCTTCCATCAGTCACTGTGGTTTTGTCATTTTAGGAATTGGCATGTTGAATAAAACATCTATTAATGGTGCGGTGATTCAAATGGTTTCTCACGGATTAATGACGGCTTTATTCTTCGCGGCTATTGGCATGATTTATTCCAGAACCCATACCAGAATGGTTGCACAATTAGGCGGCTTATTGAAAGTAATGCCCTTTATATCTACCGTGTTTGTAATTGCAGGTTTATGTTCCCTTGGTTTGCCTGGCTTTAGTGGTTTTGTGGCAGAGATGACCGTATTTATGGGCGCTTGGCAAAATCCAGATGGGGTGTATCGTATCGCTACTGTGATATCAGCAGCCTCTATTGTAGTCACTGCAGTTTATATACTACGCGCTACAGGTAAGACTATTATGGGCCCAATTTCAGACGAGCATGCACTTTTAGGTGATGCCACCTGGAACGAAAAATTTGCTGCTGGTTTGTTAATCGTAGGAATATTAATTATTGGATTAGCGCCATTTTTAATTAACCAATTAATTATGCCCGCCACTGATTTTTTAATGATCAATATTGACAAAGCCATTACCCTTAAATAATTAGAATAATGCTATCTAACATTTTTATATTACTCAGACAGGAACTTATACTTAGCTTACTTATATTTTTATTGCTATTTATTAAAATAGGCAAAGAAAGAAGCAATGAAACTGTTTTGAACCTCATTAATATTTTATTATTTGTCAACCTAGCAGCTGGTTTGTTTGGCATGAGCGAAGGCGTTGCATTTAATGGCATGTTTACAACCAATGCCTTTATTGTATTAGAAAAAAACATTTTAAACTTAGCGATCCTTTTAATCTCCATGCAATCCTACGCTTGGCTGAAACATCATAAGCAAGTCGCTGAATTTTACTTACTCATATTCACTTCCTTACTAGGCATGTTCTTTATGATTTCAAGCGGCAACTTATTAATGTTTTATTTAGGGCTTGAGATGAGTACCATTCCATTAGCTGCAGCTGCTAATTTTGATTTGGCCAAACGCAAATCTTCCGAAGCTGCCATGAAACTAATTTTATCCTCTGCATTCTCCTCTGGTATTTTATTAATGGGTATTTCCTTTTTATACGGTACTAGTGGCACACTAAGCTTTGATGTTTTAACTGCGCATATCGGTAATGACCCAATGCAATTGTTTGCATTCATTTTATTGGTATCTGGTTTTGCATTTAAAATATCAGCAGTCCCATTTCACTTATGGACCGCTGATGTTTACGAGGGTTCACCAGTAGCAGTGACTGCGTTTTTATCTGTTGTTTCTAAGGCTGCCGTATTATTTACCTTCACTTCCATTTTATATAAAGTATTCACACCAATCGCTACCGTATGGTATGGAGTTTTGGTATTGTTATCGGTGGCTACTATTTTAATAGGTAATTTATTTGCAATCAGACAGGACAATTTCAAACGATTCCTCGCATTTTCATCCATTGCGCAGGTGGGTTTTATTTTAATTGGTATATCAGGAAGCTCGCAATCAGGATCTGCTTCATTGGTGTACTTTGTTTTAATTTATGTATTCTCTAATTTAGCTGCCTTTGGGGTAGTAACCGTGGTGAGTGCCTTAACAGGAAAGGAGAATATTTCAGACTTTAAAGGTTTTTATAAAACCAACCCTTTTTTATCTTGGGTTTTAACCATCGCTTTATTTTCATTAGCCGGGGTGCCTCCTACTGCAGGATTTTTTGGTAAATTATTCTTAATGATGGCAGGTGCCGCTAAAGAAAATTACGGACTCATTACTTTTGCCGCATTAAATATGGTCATTTCCTTTTTCTATTACTTAAAAGTGGTGAAGGCGATATTCATGGAGGAAAATGAGCAACCAATTCAAAAATTAAGCGTTCCAGGAATAACAAAGTTGGCAATGTATATCTGTATAGCTGGAATTATTATTACTGGATTAGCTAGTATGGTATATGATTATATTTATTCACTAAGTATTGGCTTGTAAAAAAATAGTTGATTATGGCAATTAATAAGAACCACGAATTTGAAGATTTAGATAGTATTAAATGTGCGATTGTTGAAAAGAATGCAAGCGCTGAACGTGTTACATTTCTAAAGCAATTGTTGGAGTTAAATAAATACCAGGTGGTGGTGGTAGGAAGCCCTGCCCCTAAAGCAGCACCGGGACCTCCAGTAGCAGCACCAGCAGCTGAAGGCGATGCAACGATACCAGCACCTCCAGTTCCTGAAGCGCCAGCAGCACCCACTACATTTACAGTGGGCGTGACTAACTTAACCTTTAATGCAACTAATGCAATTTTTGGTCGCCAATTAAAAACCGACAACGGAACTATCGTAACCCTTGCTTATTGGCAACAAAAAGAAGCGGTGTCCAATGACGAAGTACCCTATTTTGAGCAGGTGAATTAGCAACTACCTAATACTCCTTTCTCCTTCAAAAGCACAACCCTAGTTGTGCTTTTTCATTTCCTAATCAATATCTGCTAAGTCACTGACATTTATCATGTTTTGATTTTTGTGTTTGAGGTACTTTGGCCACTCAAACACAAAACTTGAATATGGAAACTATTGAAGCAAAAGTTAAACCAAGTAAAAAATCAGAGGTCGATCAATCACCCATAACGGTAATGGATGGCAATGAAGCAGCAGTGTACATCGCTTATAAAACAAGTGAGGTTTGCGCTATTTATCCCATCACACCATCGTCCACCATGGGCGAATTTGCTGAGGAATGGAGCAGTGATTTAAAAGAAAATATATACGGCGAGGTTCCTAAAATAATTGAAATGCAAAGTGAAGCGGGTGCAGCAGGCGCTATTCACGGTGCATTACAAGGTGGCGCATTGGCTTCCACATTTACTTGTTCTCAAGGCTTATTACTAATGATCCCTAATATGTATAAAATTGCAGGTGAATTAACACCCACCGTTTTTCATATTGCAGCAAGAGCATTAGCCACACATGCGTTATCTATATTTGGCGACCACAGTGATGTAATGGCCGTGCGTTCCACCGGCTTTGCCATGTTATTTGGCAACAACGCACAACAAGCACATGATATGGCCATGATTGCCACAGCAGCCACTTTAAAATCGAGTATCCCCTTCTTAAATATTTTTGATGGCTTTAGAACCTCCCATGAAATAAATGAAGTGCAAATTTTATCGGATCAAATCATTAAGGAAATGATGGATGAAAAACAAGTTGCGCGTCATAGAGCAAGATCTTTAAATCCAGAAAATCCATTCATTCGCGGTACAGCACAAAATGCGGATGTGTTTTTTCAAAGCCGAGAAGCCTGTAACGAATACCATTGGAATACTCCAGGTATCGTGGCGGAAACCATGGAAAAATTTGAAAAATTAACGGGTCGTTCCTACAAATTATTTGAATACCATGGTGACCCACAAGCAGAACGTATTATTATCATCATGGGTTCAGGTGCTGGTACTGTTGGTGAGACTGTCAAATACTTAAATAACAAAGGAGAAAAAACAGGCTACCTCACCGTGCATTTATTTCGTCCCTTTTCCATTGCCCATTTTGTAAAAGCAATTCCTACGAGTGTAAAACAAATCGCCGTATTAGACAGGTGTAAGGAAACAGGTGCCATTGGAGAACCATTGTATATGGATGTAATTAATGCATTACATAATGGTTGGGAAGGAACTATGCCAAAAGTAATTGGCGGCCGATTTGGATTGGCTTCCAAAGAATTTAATCCGGCCATGGTGAAAGCAATTTTTGAAGAACTAACAAATGCAAAACCAAAAAATGGATTTACAATTGGTATTGAAGATGATATCACCCATACCAGCATAGTATATGACAAAACATTTAGCTTAGAAAGCCAGCATTTATTCCGTGGCTTATTTTTTGGATTAGGTGCTGACGGAACAGTGAGTGCAAATAAAAATACAATAAAAATTATAGGGGATGTAACTGACAACCATGTGCAGGCCTACTTTGTATATGATTCAAAAAAATCGGGCTCATTGACCGTATCTCATTTGCGCTTTAGTGAAAACCCGATCCACTCCACCTATTTAATTAATTCAGCAAATTTTATCGCCTGTCATCATTTTCATTATTTAGAAACTTTCGACATTTTAAAAGACGCAGAACATGGTGCAACTTTCCTTTTAAATGCCCCATTTAAAACAGAAGAAGTTTGGCATCATATTCCTTATAAAATTCAAAATGAAATAAAAGAGAAGCAATTAAAATTTTATGTCATTAACGCATCTAAAGTGGCCAAAGAAACCGGTATGGGTTCAAGAATCAATGCCATTCTGCAAACCTGTTTCTTTGCTATTTCTAATATTATGCCAAAAGAAGCCGCCATTGCTGCGATTAAAAATGCGGTGAAAAAAACATATGGTAAAAAAGGAGAAGCGGTGGTGCAAAAGAATTTTGATGCTATTGATAAAACATTAGAAAACCTTTGTTTGATTGATTATTCCACCTTAGCAATTGGTCATATTGAAATTACCCCTGCAGTGACTGGCAATGCCCCTGATTTTGTAAAAAATGTATTAGGTAAAATCATCGCCGGCGAAGGAGATGAACTACCTGTGAGCGCCTTTCCAGCGGATGGGACTTATCCATCGGCGACCACCAAATATGAAAAAAGAAATATCGCAGAACAGGTGCCTGTATGGGATCCAAGCTTGTGCTCACAATGTGGCAAATGTTTTTTTGTATGTCCGCATGCAGCCATTCGTCCAAAAGTATATGACGCAAGTCAATTAGAAAAAGCACCTGACTTTTTTAAACATATCGCACCTATTGGAAAAGAATTTATGAAAGATAGCGAAGCTTATACCTTACAAGTAGCAGTAGAGGATTGCACAGGTTGTAATTTATGTGTAGAAGTTTGTCCTATTGAAAGTAAAACTGAAGTTGGGCACAAAGCAATAAATATGCAGGATGTAATTCCATTAAAAGAAACTGAGAAAAAGAATTGGGAATTTTTCCTTTCCTTACCAGATATTGACAGAACAAGAATAGCAAAAACAACGGTAAAAGGATCTCAGTTCTTAGAACCCTTATTTGAATTCTCAGGTGCATGTAGTGGGTGTGGCGAAACGCCCTATTTAAAATTGCTAACCCAATTATTTGGCGATAGAATGATTGTGGCCAATGCCACAGGTTGCTCTTCCATTTTTGGCGGAAACTTACCTACCACACCATGGAGTATGAATGCTGCTGGGAATGGGCCAGCATGGGCCAACTCTTTATTTGAGGACAATGCTGAATTTGGGTTAGGAATTAAATTAGCCACTGATATGAAACGCCAATACGCGTTCTCCTTATTAAAAACAATTAAGGAGGAAGTAGGTGCTGAGTTAGTGGATGCTATTTTATGCAATCTGGAAGAAGATGAAACTCAAATTATTCAACAACGATTAGATGTAAATCAAGTCAAAAATAAATTAAAAGCGATTAACAATCCTGCTGCAACATTATTAAGTCAGGTTGCTGGTTTCTTAGAGAAAAAATCCATGTGGATAGTGGGTGGTGATGGTTGGGCTTATGATATTGGATTCAGCGGTTTAGACCATGTATTGAGTACGGGTGAAAATGTAAATATTTTAGTTTTAGATACTGAAGTATATTCAAATACAGGTGGCCAAAAATCAAAATCATCCCCAATTGGCGCAAGTGCAAAATTTTCCTTGAAAGGAAAAACAACAGGTAAAAAAGATTTAGCCATGCAAGCCATGGCACATGGCAATGCTTATGTTGCTGAAATTGCGATGGGTGCTAATGATGTTCATGCACTAAAAACAATTCTAGAAGCCGAAGCCTTTCCAGGCCCTTCTATCATCATCGCTTATAGCCATTGTATTGCACACGGTTATGATATGTGCCATGGATTAGATCAACAGGCACTCGCAGTGAAAAGTGGCTACTGGCCTTTGTTCCGATTTAATCCAATGAATGAAAAAGGAAAAAGATTCATGTTAGACAGCAAGGACCCATCCATCCCAATGGAAGATTTCATGTACAATGAAAACAGGTTTGCTACTATCAAAAATAATAATCCTGAAAGAGCACATGAATTTTTAGATCAAGCCAATCAAGGTATGCATACTAGGCTTGAAAAATTACTAGCATTTAAAAATTTGTAATTATATAATTGGTTTGTTTTTTCAATCGTGGTCAAACAAAAACCCCAAGCTTGCTTGGGGTTTTTTATAAATAACATTTAAATTAAATGTTTACTATTTTTTAAGTTCGTTATTTTTTCCCTTGTACTTTTTTGTGCAAATCATCCAACTTGCTTGTGTACAAACTACGGCCATGGGTACCTAAAATAATTTCATTATCTCTAGGATGAATCACGATATCGTGAATTGGTACCGCATTTGGTAAACCTTTGTTCCAACCCATGGAACTTGCACCACCATCTGTACTTACATACAAACCACCGTCAGTACCAACATATAAAACTTGACCTGAAACATTATCTTCAGTAATTACATTGACTGCTTCCAAAGGCAAATCTTTCATGATTTGCGTCCAAGTTGTTCCATAATCATTACTTACAAATACATATGCATTAAAATGGTCATTACGATAGCCATTCATTGTTGCATAAACACGTGATTCACTGTATGCACTTGCCAATACCCTACTCACATATAAACCTTTAGGTAATTTTGCACTTAATAAAGAAAAAGTATAACCACCATCTTTGGATAAATGAATCATACCATCATCTGTTCCTACATAAATTAAACCAAAACGGAATGGACTTTCACTCATGGTAGTTAAAGTACCATAAGGAACATCCCCTTGCGCTGGGTTGGAAGTTAATTCAGTACTTAATGTTACTAAACTATCTCCTTTACTCATAGAGCGGTGAAATTTATTACTTCCATAATAAAAAACATCTTGGTTATGCTTACTTAATAAAATAGGTGTTTGCCAATTGAATCTAAATGCAGGCTCTCCTAAATTACGTAATGGTCTAATAAACTTTCGCTCCTTGGTTGTCAAATTCTGTCTTGAATATGCCCCATATTGAGAGCCACTATAAATAGTTTTATTATCTCTAGTATCTACCTGTACTTGCATACCATCCCCTCCATTTAACATAGTATAAGGATTATGTCCACTATCAAACCAATCAAAACTTTCTTTGGTTTGACTTGATCCCATCCAAGTACCATTATCCTGTAAGCCACCATAAACATTATAAGGCTTAGCCATATCAAAATTTATATTGTAAAATTGACCCACTGGAGGTGTATTCGCCTTAAACCAATGATCGCCATTATCATAAGTAATATTACAACCACCATCATTACCAATAATAATGTGCCCGTCTTTTTGACCATTTAACCATGCGTAATGATGATCAGAATGTACATTTTCCTTACCTATTTCTTTAAACGTTTTTCCGCCATCTTTACTTAATAATATACCAACGCCTGTGATAATTATTTTATCAACATTGGTAGGGCTTATAAATACTTTACCAAAATAATAACCATAGGTACTATATAAATTAATTGGCTTGGTATGTGTTTTTTTCCAGGTTGCTCCTGCGTCCTCACTACGATATACTTCAGCACCAATAATTGGGGTTTCAAATAAAGCAGTATTTGCATCATATAAATAATCCCAAATACAAGTAGGTAATAATTTGCCCGACTTTACATCTTCCTTGATGCCGGATACCGTGTATTTCATTGGCAAGCCATTACGAGGCGAACGAATAAAATTGGTAAACTTACGATCATCTAATGCTAAAAATTGATCAACCGTTAAATCTTTAAAATCACGTAATGCATATCTAGTGGTGTCGCTATATCTTTTTATTGTTGTATCAGATTGCTGGGCGTTATTGTCAACTATCGCATAAACGATAGATGGATTTTCAGGATAAACTGCAATACCAATTCTGCCGACCCCTTCGCCTGTAGGAAAACCTGAAGCAGCTGTTGAAGCTAAAGTCCAACTATCACCGCCATTGGTACTTTTATAAATACCACTTGTTTTTCCCGCCTCTACAAAGTTGGAAGCAGAACGTGTTTTATACCACATTGCAGCGTATAAGTTATTGGGATTTTTTGGATCAATATCTATATCAATGCCGCTTGTATTCGCATCAATGTATAAAGTTTGTTTCCATGTTTTACCACCATCCGCCGTTTTATATATACCGCGTTCTTTATTTTCTGAGTATAAATGACCCAAAGCGGCTACCCATGCAACGTTAGGATCAATGGGTGATAATTGCACTTTTCCAATATGATGACTTTCAGGTAAACCAAGGTAAGTCCAGGTTTTTCCATTATTGTCTGATTTGTAAACGCCAATTCCAGCATAGGAGGAACGACTACTGTTCGCCTCCCCGGTACCCACCCAAATGATTCTATTTTTCCAATTCACTGCAATATCACCAATATTCAAAGTTGCAGTTGAATCAAAAATAGGTTTAAAACTTTGTCCATTATTAATGGTATGCCAAACACCCCCAGTAGCATAGGCGACATAAAACTCCGTAGGATCACTCGGATTTACATCAATATCAACAACACGACCACTCATCACTGATGGCCCGATGTTTTGAAACGATGTATTATTGACCGTTGAATTCGCCAAAAGAAGTGATCTTTGTTCGTTACTCTTTAGGCGATCTGTCGCAGAACTAGGTTTGGGTTGTGCAAAAGCAACTAAACCCATTAATAAGAAGATGTGTAGAAAAATTGATTTCATGTATCGTGTATTTGTAAATAAATATAAGGACTTTTTAAAAGGAGAATTGCCAAAAATGATAAGTGAAGACCCTAAAAGAAAATGCTTTGTAATAAAAATTACAAAGCACTGGTTATCAATATGTTAGATTCATTAAGAGATAAGTCATCCTTTAATCAACTTCCTCTAGAACCACCTGTTTTAATTGGTTTTTTACTTGCACCAGATGACTTGGTGTTTGCTTTAGCAATAAACTTTGAACTACCCCCCGCTTGCACATTTGTTTTAGCATTTGAGGCTGTTTTTTTGTCTGCTACTTTTTTATTGATTGCGAATCCCATATAAGTTGTATTTGATTCAAAAATAAGATTAAAATTTTACTTAGCCATTTAAAAGGGATAAATCAGGATTTACTTTCTGACTAGTTCATAAGATTCCCTAATTAATGTTTGAACAAGAGATGGACTTAGTCTTGTATTTAAAACTAGGGTATTCCAATGCTTTTTATTCATATGAAAGCCAGGTAAAATATTATCTGGATAGGCTTCTCTTAACTCTATGGATTTATCTGGGTCCGTCTTGATATTGATTCTAGGGGGGATATCATCTAAAGAAATTAATAAGAACATTTTTCCTTTGATCTTATACACTAAA
>CALLKA010000124.1 GCA_938008665.1 uncultured Bacteroidota bacterium | reverse complement strand
GAAATGTATGGTCTAGAGGCTTCAAGAATTTTAATTAATAAAAAATTACGTCAAGCTTCGATTGTCAAAAATGAAAGTTGGTTGTTTAATCCTTATGCACCTGGAAAAATGGTATTGATTGATGGCAGAACAGGTCAAGAATTTGATAATCCTGTAACTGTTGGTAATGCTTATATGTTAAACAAGGATTATTATATATCTTTGTAATATGATAATTTTCACTAAGGGAATCAAGCATTTATTAACATTTAAGTATTTAAAATTGAATGGTATTTTTTATGCATTCAGCTTTAGTTTTTGCATATTTTTTTTATCATTGAATAGCGCTTCAGCGCAGGATAGTTCGAATTCAAAAAATTGGAAGGAAAAAATAATCTCCTGGAAAATTTTAAAAAATCCGCTTAGCTTTTTAAAACAAAACAATCCTGATCAGCCTACCGCCGAAATTTCCATTCCAGTTGGCTTTACCGATATTGATGAATTAATTCGCGACCTACAATTAGCAGGGAAATTAGCACCCAATGATGCACTAACGATTCGTCCTTTTTATACCAACTCCGATATTACTTACAATAAGCTTTTAAACATAATTGACGCCGATATTGAAAATAACAACCAATTAGTCAATAAGCCCAATTTAAATATTAGCTTACTACCAATCAATTTCACCCAAAAATTGACCACACACCATCCATATGGCTGGAATGATGGTGCATTTAGTTTGTCAAAAGGGTACCAATTTTTAATTGGTGGGGGTGTTTATTTGCAATGGTATAAATTAAAAATTCAACTAAGACCTGAATTTGTAAAAACAACCAGCGGAAATTATGAAACCAATAACTATTGGGGCGCTGTAACACCCAGCTTTAAAAAAATAATGCCTGGGCAATCAAATATCAGATATGATATGGGTCCTGTAACTGCAGGGATATCCACCGAAAATATGTGGTGGGGCCCTGGTATTTATAATTCCATGTTAATGAGTAATAATGCCCCGGGATTTTTACATTACTCCATTATTAGTAATCGACCCATCAATACTTTTGCGGGAAGTTTTCAGTTTCAACTACAAGCAGGTTTTTTACAAAAGGATAGTACCCAGGGATATGAAAATAAAAGGCTACAAACAGCAATCATCAATAATGGGAAGCGATATTATAATTCCATCAATGTTTCCTACCAACCTAAATTTATAAAAAATGTATACTTTGGTTTAACTCGAACCTTTCAAAACTATACCCAATTAGAATCAAGTAAAAGTAATGGTTTCGTTTATACCTATTTGCCAGTTTTTGTAGCCTTTTTAAAAAATACTTATAATGATGATACCGTAAAAAGAGATCAAGTAGCGGCTGTAAGTGCAAGATGGATCATGCCCAAGGAAAACGCAGAAATGTATTTCGAATTTGGATTTAATGATGCAAAATATAATTTCAGAGATTTAATGATGGATATGGCACACTCCTCAGGTTATGTTTGGGGTTTTAAAAAATTAAAATTAATTAACGAAACTAGCTATTTAAATTTCAATATTGAAATTGCCCGATTGGCGCAAACCACTAGTTATATTAATCGTAATGCAGGTAACTGGTATGAGCATAGTGGTATCATTGAAGGTTATACCAATTTAAATCAAATTATGGGTGGTGTGAGTGGTTTTGGAAATAATATGCAGGCAATGGCCGTTAGTTATAATAAGGGTTGGAATAAACTGGGTTTTATTTTCCAACACATATTACAAAACCCTTATGACATCGTTGGAGATTTTCAAGATGTTGGGATCCGATCCATAAAATGGACCGACTACTCCTTTAGTTTACAAACCAGGTATCATTACAAAAAAATATTACTCAGTGCCAATATGGAAATTGTAAAGGCGAAAAATTATATTTGGAAGCAGGACAATAATCCAACCAACCTTTTCTTTTACATAAATACTATCTATTTATGGTAAAAAAAATAATCGCCTCTTGTATTTTAAGTTTTATCGGCTTAACTGTTATAGCGCAGTCTGCTTTGTTAGATGATATTAAAATAATGAATGCTTTACGCAATAAGCAAATATTACATAAGTATATATCCGATGAAGATGAGGTTGATGCCGATTCAACCTATTTGAATTCCTTCATGATTCGCTCCACACAAGCATTACAAAGTTTAAATACGACGCATTTATTTAAGTACAAAAGCTTTAGTATTAAAAGCTTGCAATTAACTTATAATAATCAAAATAATAGCTTTTTGCCCTATGGTTCCAATGATGGTAATATGTACCCGTCACGCGGAAAACAGGAGCGCTTTAGCGCAGGTGCCAATATTAGCTGGGGTATTATTGATATTAATATTCAGCCTGAATTGGTTAAACTAGAAAATATTGAACAAGAGTTATTTAAAGGCAATGAGAATGATAGGAACTATTGGACAAGGTATTATTATGTAGTTGCAAATAATATTGATGATTTTAGACAGTTTGGTAAGTTGCCGATTAATAGCCTTTCACTTGGGCAGTCCAGAGTGGGGCTATCCACAAAAAATTGGAGTGCTGGGGTTTCCAATGAAAATATTTGGTGGGGCCCAGGGCAATTTAATAGCCTCCTATTTACAAATAATGCTCCGGGATTTTTGCATGCCTATATTCAAACCAATAAGCCCATTGAAACTTCATTAGGTAATTTTGAAATTAAAATGATTTCAGGAAAAATGGATTCCTTAAACTGGATCAATCCTGATCAACGTATGATGTGCGCTATGTGGCCAGGTGCTATTATTCCTAAAACCAACCAACAAAGAGTCATACAAGCATTTACGATTAATTATAGTCCTAAATGGTTTCCTAACTTATACTTGGGTTATGCCTATTCCACGCAACATTACTCCACAAAAACCGATAAATACTTTGAACCTTTCGCATTGGCTAAAACCAATGCTGACAAATACAGTATTGGTGCGGTCATGATGCGATTAAAGCTGCCCAAGGAAAATGCGGAGATTTATGCCGAATTGGGACAACCACGTAGTTTTGGTTTTCCATGGCAATATTTTAATGATACTGCCATTAACGGATTTGTATTTGGTATTAAAAAAATATTTTTATCGCGTAATAACAAATCCTACATTGAATTCAATTTTGAAGCTACGCAATTAAAATTAATGGATGCCAAGGAGATTTTTATTTCCGGTGATATTTTAAATATTCCAAAAAATAATTCTTTTTATACGAGTCCTAATATAAGACAAGGCTATACCAATGAAGCCCAAATATTAGGCGCTTCCATTGGCCCAGGCTCGGCGAGTCAACGAATAAATTTAAGTTGGAATAAGGGTTTAAACAAGGTTGGCTTTTTAGTGGAAAGGATTAACCACAATACCGATTTTTTTCATGTAGCATATATTGGTGCTTTGGGGAATGGTAATCATGATATATATTATGTGGATTTAACCACTGGCATGGAAGCGCAATGGAACCCATTTAAAAATATTTTACTTGGGGCTTCCTACATAAATACAAAGGCCTTAAATTATAGGTGGGTAAAAGCCTTATGGCCCGGTGATAAAAATTATGCATTTCAGCCTGGATATAATTCAGATAAAAGTAATACCCAGTTAACAATTTCCCTTAAATTTATGTTTAATGGAAGCCATTAAATCACTATACCTTAAAGCCTATTTTATAATCATGGCTTTATATGTTTACTTGAACAAGGGTATTGCTTACAGTTTTTTGGTGGAGGCTTTATGGTTGGGTGGCATTATCCTACTTATTTTAAATAGACACAAATACATTTTCATTTGGGAAAAGCGCGTAAAGATTTTATTATTTTTTATGCTAATCACCCTTGGATACATATTATGGGGCGCGAAAAACTACTCGCTCATCGATTCCATTCGAGATTCATTTGTTTTTGAATATGGGTGGTTTGTTTTTATCATTTTTTTATACCAGGATAAACTTGACCTAATTTGGGAAAACTTATTCCATATTTATAAATGGTTCCCCTTAGTGGCCTTATTTAATTTTATTTTACAATACTATGTGCCATTTTTTGAAACAGTGGCGCCATTTGGGAATATCCCAATTTTACTATTTAAAAATGGCGACATGGGTGTGCATTTAATGATTTGCACCATCTTGGTAATTTTAAATATTAAAAAACTTTCGAACAAATGGCTAATTAGCTTGGCTATTTTAATACTTTTTAACTTTTTAGTAGTTGCTGCATATAGCAGATCCGGTATGCTAGCCTATATGGTTGGTGTTTTTAGTTTTATTTACTTTTCAAAAGATAATTATATAAAGGAAGCAATTAAAGGTTTTACTAAATATATCCCTTGGGCTTTGGTAATTGTGATCCCTATTTATTTAAGTATCCAAGTACGTGAAAATTTTCAGGGCCGCGCTGCTGGTTTTACCCAAATTAAAGAAAACATTACTTCCTTAACCACCAATACAGATAATAAAATTTCAGAAGATAATATATTATGGCGCTTTGCTTGGTGGACTAAAATCATAGACTATAGCTTTTCAAAGGAATATTTTTTACATGGCAAAGGGTTAGGGATGAGTTTAGCGCAATCAGATAATATAATAATGACCGAAGATGATGTGCGCTCCCCACACAGCTTTCATTTAACCATCATGGCGAGATATGGCATTCCTTTATTTTTACTTTGGTTGTACTGGATATTTTTATTGATTAAGCCGCTATTTAAAAGGAAACTAAGTTTAAAGGAACACGCGATTACTTGTATTTTGATATCATTTATTGTTAATGCAAGCTTTGATGTATTCTTAGAAGGCCCAATGGGCGCCTTTCCTTTTTGGACCTGGGTAGGCTTACTTTTCATGAGCATAAGCGTTGCAGATACTAAAGCTGCTGATAGTGCTAGCTTAGATTCAGGTTCAGATACTAATAATATTACTGATACTCATCAAGCTTACTCCATTACCCAACCTAATTCCTAACCATGTATAATAAAGTAAATATTTTAGGCATTCAGGTTAGTTCCATCACCCTTCCAGAATTATTAAAAGAATTTAAGGATTCCATTCGATCAAATTCAAAAGCTAGTGTTTGTATTACACCGGTAAATTCAATTTTAGCTGCTAATAAAAATACTTTTGTAAAAAATATTTATAATAACGCCACTTATACACTTTGTGATGGGGTTCCGGTTTTATGGGCTTCCCAATTTTTAGGAACGCCTATTGTGGAACGCATTACTGGATTGGATCTATTACCTTCCTTATTACCATTTTGTTCAGATAATAATTTTAGTTTGTTTTTTTTAGGGGCCTCTCCTGGTGTAGGCCTTAGCTTAAAAGCAAAAGCGGAACAACTTTATCCAGGTATTCAAATTAGTGGCGTTTATAGTCCGCCCTTTGCAGAAAAGTTTGAGCCATCGGAAAATGATAAAATAATTTCCTTGATTAATGAGGTAAAGCCTCATCTTGTTTTGGTGAGCCTTACAGCACCAAAACAAGATATTTGGATTGCTGAAAATTTACAGAAGTTGGATACTAAAATTTGTATTGGTATTGGTGGTGCTTTTGAAGTTACCGCTGGCTTAATTCCTAGGGCGCCACATTGGATGCAAGTAAATGGCCTTGAATGGTTTTATCGCTTTTGTAAAGAGCCTAAGCGTATGTTTAGGCGGTATTTTATGGAAGCCCCAGTATTTATTCCTTTAATACTGCTTCAAAAATTAAAGTCCATTTTTAAATAAGTCCGACTTAGTTAAGCCCAAAGGAAATGCCCATTTGTATTAGGCTATTGGAAAGTTTTTGTCCGGTAGTATAGGTTTCGTTAATTTGTTGGTACACCCCTTTTACATATAAGTTATTGATTACTTCATAGGTAGCTTGTAAGTATACATCCTTCCTAGTTTTTTCTAGACCAAATAAAAATGCAGGCTGCGGCTCAGCAGCATATTGCTCCCATAACGAACCCTCCCCGCCTTTTCGAATGCTTTGATAACGTGCATATAATTTTAACTTAGGCAGCGGTGTATATTTTATAAATAACAATTTCCTGTCCATATTAGCCCCCATCCAATCCCCTAATGAATAATCATATTGCGTATACCTTTGTGCAGGGATTAAGTTATTATATACAAATGGATTTACCTTTGTATATTCAGCGCCGATCGTTAAATAGCGTATGAAAAAATCAGTGACTGATCCGCCCATGGTATATCCCAATTGATTGCGGCTTTTTGATTTGTTGAATACTTCCGTTAATCTTATTTCATCAATAAATACTGTTGTATATAGATGCGTATTTTTTATTTGATTTCGGGAACTTGCTTGCATAAATATTTGTCCATTAGATCCGGCATTGATTAAATAATTGCTTCGGTTATTATCATATACTTTAAAAAAATTGATGGGTATTAAAAATCCAACATCCAATTTATCACTATATACCATGGACTCTCCTAATGACAAATCCAACCCTTTCATGGGTGTAACCTTAATACTATGGGTAACCAAAAATTTAGAAATATACCTTACACGTATATCCCCACTTACGCCCCCTGTCCAGGTATTATAAGTGCGCATGGAATCAGTTAAATTAGAATTTAACCATGCATGCATATAATTAAAGCTTAACCACTGGAGTGGTTTATAATCCAACCTGAAATAAGGAAAGCTTGGTGCTTTATCCGAGGATACGATTCTTCCATTTTCGCCATAGCCCCATAAAAAATTATCCTTCCCAAAATTAACGGATCCGTTTTTCCAGCTATAGGAAATATTTCCGCGGACCTCGCTATAATTTAATCGGTTGTCATTAGATAACCCTACACGTATATTGCCTGCATTAGGCGTTTCAAAATTATTAAGTTTTAGTAAATCACCAGATTCAGTACAATCGCGGTAGTATAATTGAAACCCTATATTTTTACTTGCCCCCCATAAACTAAATCCATTGCTGACTTGGTTTATTTTATTACCATCATTGCTACTTACTTGCATATTGGCGATTGGATCAATATTGAATTGAAAATCCTTTGCATGTATAGCAATGGTTCGCCAACGTCCATTTTCATCTTTTTTTAATAAGTCAGCCTTGGTATTGTCCTTATTGGTGAGGCTTTCAATGTTATTGTATTCCTGTAAATAAAAGTTTAATTCCGTTTTCTCAATTTTGCTTAAGCTAGATTCGTTTTTTTGCAACTCTAGTAATGCCATTAATATGGCTTGTCGGCTTATAGGTTGTATATAGTCATCAATAGTCACTAAGCCCTTTTGTGCCATGCGAGAAAGATAAGGATATACCTCAGTGCGATGATTTTCAAATATATTTTGTGCAAGTACCGTACCCTGAATTTGTATTAAGAGTAGGCTAAATAGAAGGCCTTTAATAAGTGGATTAGTAAGCATCTTGATTGCCTCTTATAAAGTTGATAATGGTTTGAATAATAATCTGACAATCCATCCAAAAATTCCAACGATGTATATAGAACAAATCAAAGTCAACTCTTTTTTGCATATCCTCTGCAGTTTTGGTTTCGCCCCTACAGCCGTTTACCTGCGCATACCCAGTGATACCAGGTAAAACAATATGACGTAGCATGTAATTTTCAACGGTATGCATGGATTCAATATTTAATGGGGTTGGATGTGGTCTAGGCCCTACCACCGACATATTTCCTATTAGTACATTCCAAAACTGTGGTAACTCATCAAAGTTTGTGCTCCTTAATATTTTGCCAATCCTGGTCACCCTTGGATCTCCCTTATAAGCTTGTTGGTATTCCCCATCATCATTTATATCCGTTGATTCTCGATACATGGTTCTAAACTTATAGCAAATAATTTTTTCATTGTTCAACCCCCATCTTTCCTGTTTAAAAATAGCAGGGCCTTTGGATGTTAACTTAATCAAAATGATAATGAGTGGCATTAGCCATATACCAAAAAAGATAAAAAATACCGATGCAATAAAAATATCAAATGATCGCTTTATAATTTTATTTTCTAAACTATCCAAGGGCAAATTACCTACATTAATTACGGGCATTTGTCCAATATTATTAATGAAGACGCTTGAGTTGTTGTATTGTCTTAAATCAGGTAAAATACTTGCTTTAATTTTATAGAAATCGCATACATCAATACATTTTTGTATTTCAGCTTGTTGGGTGGCAGGCAAAGCAATCACCACCTCGTCTACAGATTCACTTTTAACAACGGCCTCTATATTATCTAAATTACCAAAATGCTTATAGCCTTCAATTTGACTATCCCCTATATCAACAAATCCCACACATTTATACCCGTAATAATAAAACTGATTGATGGTTTTTAAAAAATTAACGGCTGCAGGGGTTGATCCAACTAATAATACATTATCAAACAATTGTCCTTCCTGTAAATATGCATGTATGCGCTTTCTGAAAAAGTACTTTACGGCTAAGGTACCTACTCCTAAAAATATTAGAAATAACTTGATAAATCGAACGCTAAAAATTACTTGATTTAATCTTAAAAAAAAGATGCCGGCACCGAGTATCACCGTTAATAAGATCATATGATACCCTACCAAGACAATTTCCTCTGAAAACTTTTTAGATCGACGATCCGAATATAAATTTGAATATCTGGATACCCACAACCAACCCAAAAAAGACATAAATAAAAAAAGAATGTCTACTTTATAATACTCATTGAGGTCGGTAAAAAATAAGGATAGCTGATAACAGATCACAATAAGTGCAAAGTCAATTAAATACCTACCGATTTGCTGAATGAGCACTTTTCTTTTCATACGAAACAAGCTATGTTCAATTTATAAACTCGGGGGAGAAATTTCTCAAATATAGCCCAAAATGTATTTAAAAATAGCTTACAACTAATTAGTTATAGGCATTTTATGAAAAATTAACCTATTTAATGATTTTGCTTGATTTTTAGGGGTTTATGGTAATTTTTAAAGGTGTTTTGCCCCATTTTTACTCCACCACCCCGTGGCTGATGTCTAGATCTCTTAAAGCCAGCGATTTCTCAACTTATACGTGTCATATATAAACATATTCATTTATACCCCAAAAGCCGCTGGTAAATACTTAATAATCAAATGTCTCAGACTTGTACATTACAAATTGATATTAGTAAATCAAACAAAATTAAAAAGCTGGCTAAATTATCTCTAAATTTGATTAATGAACACCATTCAAGTGAACATATTGAACCCTAAAGCTGACCTTATTTTAAAAGATATGGAAAAGCAGAATTTGATATCCATTAAAAGGACTTCAGATAAAAACTTACGCTCTATATTAAATAACCTTCGTTCAAATGCAAAAACCGCTCCTTCATTAAAAGAAATTACAAAAGAAGTTGAGTTGGTTAGAACAAAGCGTTATGTCATTAAAAATAAAAAGGATAATCATTGATACTAATCTTTGGATTAGTTTTTTAATAACAAATGATTTCAATAAACTAGATCAATTTCTTGATTCAGGCAAATACCAGATTGTATTTAGTGAAGAATTGTTTAACGAATTTTTAGAGGTAGTACACAGGGAAAAGTTCAATCGCTATTTCAATAATTTGAATATTAAATATTTAATTGAAATAATAAATGATAAGGTTTTGTTTGTAAATGTCTTTTCAGTTGTTGATGTATGTAGAGATGTTAAAGATAATTTTTTATTGTCTCTCGCTATAGACGGTGAAGTAGACTATTTAATTACTGGAGATAATGATTTATTATCATTAAAGCATTTTAAAAAAACTTCAATAATCACTATTAATGATTTTTTTCAAACTCCTCATTAATAAATTCTGAAATCATTCCTACTCCACCACCCCGTCCGTAATGACTACATCGCTTAAGGCGCCGGTGCATAAGCCTTTGATGGTGATGGATTCGCCAACTTTTTGAGTAATGGGTGCGGTGCTGATCATAGTTACGGATACATTAGAAAATGAATCGCTACGGCCAAGTACTACGGTTGTTTTTCCTTCCTGATTTTTATCTATACTTAAAAGTACCCCTGTTACTATTACCGCCTTATTTAAATATAAACTATTCGCTAATTTTTCGTCGGCCTGGTATTTGGCAACCAATGAATCCGATGTAATTACAATGCCAGTTTCTGATTGAACTTGTCTACGATGTTGACTTGAATATACAAATACGTAATAGTAAACACCAAAAGCAATAGCAGCGATCAAAGCAATTGCAATAATTATTTTATTTTTTGTAGACATAGCATTCGGATTTTAATCGCCCTATTAAAACTTTAAATTCTTTAATTCCTTGGGCTTTTTTAAAGTAAACACCCTAGAGATATTAAAACCAAATCGTAAATCGCCTTTACCCCAGCTACCTGCTGTTTCATTGATAAATGTACGCTCCGTCATGCCTGTTGAATTACTTACATGTAACTGAAACACATGTCCGCCAGTTTCAATGTCAACCCCTACTGTCAAAGGATCGTAGTAACCATCCAATTTATCAATACGATAAAAATACTCTGTAGTAATATTCACGCGCTTACTGATTCTTTGTCTGAAGCCAATACCCAAAGAATAAAAGTCATTGGGGATATTTACATTTTCAACAATGTTATAATGTAAAAGGGTTGGTGTTAACTGTAATGAAAAATAGTCATTAAATTTTCGTGCAAATAAAATTTGATGTGCAAATGAAAACTTATCTGAAACATAAGGCTCATAGGTGGTCGTGGCATCCTTTAATGATTTATAGATAGCAGTACCCACATAACTAATACTTAAAGGGATATTGCGTTCGCCGGTTTGTTGACTTAATGCTTTGTATTTTATAAATCCGTCAAATTGTTTTTGAAATGTGCTACGCCCAATGCCAATCATTAAGTTTTTGGTAATCCCATAATCCAAGCCCATACGCATAGTCGCCTGATCTAAACCAAAAAATTCATAGCCTCCCTGATTGATGGCTCCAAAACGGTGTAGTATCCTAAAATCCAAAATACCTTCCCCTACATTCTCTATGGATTGTCCATTAACGATTCGGGTGGTTTTAAAAATTCCAGTAGCAATATCCTTTGCCACGGTAGTTGGAGTTTCAGCAAATAAATCAATTGTTTGCGCTGTTGCGTTCAATTGCATTCCTAAGATGCATAAAAAAAGTAAGCAGGCTTTCAATTTAATCATGATGAGGATTTTATACTAAAGATATTAATATTTACAATTCAATTTAATAACAGCCTGGTTGGCAATTTTATCTCCAATATACATTCCTGATATCCCATAATCCTTAATCTTAACATTAAACTCTCCTACAATGGTCGGCTTGCCTTGCGCTAAAGTAAGTGTTCCTTTGGTCGTGGTTTTTTGGGCTACCCCATGTATGGTCAATGTCCCTTCCACTTGAATGGGATAAGCGCCATCCTTTGAAAAATTGATCTCTTTTATATTCGTGATGTAGCCTTTAAAATCTGCCTTGGGATATTGGGTAGATTCCATATAATTTTCATTAAAATGATCCTCCATTAGTTGATTCTCAAACTTGAAACCTTTAATTAATACGCCAAAAATAATTTGTCCTGTGGCATCCACAAATTTTGAATCCACCTGATTATTGACTGCTGCAATTTTAACCAACGCACCTGTTGCATTAAAATAAATTTGACCTGATTTAGTTGCAAACACATTTTGTGCATTTGCATTTTGCGTCAAACTAATGAATAAAACAATTGCGATTAAACTTGATAATTTTGATTTTAGGTTCATGTAATTTTATTTACTTAAATATTTATTTTAAAATCGATTATAGTAGAAACAAAGTTCTTTATTGTTTTCAATAAATTTTAATTTATAACCAAGTTTTCTGCCCACACTAAAATTTATTGTCGAACCAAGTAATTATACTTTAGTTATTCAACGCCCCCTTATTCACCCACAATATCAATTTATTAATAGTGCATTGATCTAGTTTAGCCATATTTTTAGGCATCGGAGATGCTTGTCCATTTTGCAATATTGAATTAATCAACTTTCCATTGGTGACATAAGGCTTTACAGCAGCATATGTATTTAATAAAATTCCGCCGCCAATCAAATTAGCCGAAGCTGCACCATGGCAATTATTACAACTCGTATTTAATATATTAGTAACCGTTACAGCGTAGGTGATATTGGTGGTATCGCAGGTTGCGACTACAACTTGTGGATACACTTGATCCTTTTTGTCATAATAACAAGCGGAGAAAAAAAATATTCCTATGAAAATTATAATTTTATTGCGGATATCCATTATCAATCCATTTTTGTATTTGTAGTATTTTACAATCCACCATTTTACCTGCAGGTGGCATTCTTTTGGAAACTGCTAAGCTGGGTAAATAATTAATTGAATTTATAAAAATACTTTTATTCGCAGTTACATATGCTTTTGTACTTGCGTAATCACCTAAATAAATATTTGCTGAGCCAGGCTTAGATCCATGACAGCCTCCACAATTATTAGATAAAATAGTTTGTATTGCACCAGTATAGGTAAAAACAGTAGTGTCACACACATTGGTACAATTGGTGTTCAATGCACCCTGCTCAATCCATTTTTTTATGCTGGCAAGATGGGCTGCAGTCATTTGCGGACTTGACCTTGGAGGCATATCATCACCAATGATAGTATAGTATTCACTTTTAGAAACATTGTTTGCTCTAATACCTTGCATAATATAGCCATAGCTAGTTGTAATGACTCCTTCACGATGACTTGCTACATCATGACAACCCGCAGATCCACAATAGCTCACATACAAGGGTAAAATTTCAGTATTAAAACAAACGGTATCAGATACGGTTGTTCCTGTGCCCGGTGGTGTAATGACTGGTGGTGTGATTACAAAAACGGTATCCTTTGGATAATTAGAAACAATATTAATAATATCATGCTGGCAACTCATCAAAAAAGTAGTTGCTAATATAAAAATGATACTATACTTGGGGGATAAATGCATTTCAATTAATTCATTACAAAGATACGTTTTAATTAAAGGGTATGGCTATAATTGTTTGTTAATATAAAAAGGGGAACGACTGATATAGATCATTCCCCTTTTATATTTTAGAAAAATTAAATTTTACAATTAATTATTTGCGGTTAATCAAACTGCAAAGGCACATTTATTTTTAAACTAAAGTTTCGTCCCATATTAAAAACGCCCATGCGACCAGTGGCCTCATTCATAGGACCATACTTTAAACGGTTCAAATGGTTTTGATAAGCAATATCAGCTATGTTTTGACCAACCAGTGAAACACTGAATAATGTTTTATTTTTATGCTGCACTTGTGTACTAAAACCAATATTTAAAAGGGTGTATGCAGATGTAACCGTTTCGGTATTATACCCTACAAATGGATTGTTTTGGGCAAACACATTATCTAATTGAAAATTGATAAAGCTATTTCGGATGGCTTTGGATTTCTTAAACATTTCAATTCTGATTTCCGATAATAACCTTGCACTTGGTATACCTGGTAAATTAGTTGATCCATCTAGGGCTTCTTTAAATTGTCCACGTATTAAACTCAAACTGTTTTCTACATGCAGCCAGTCTAACGGATGTGGATGAAAATCAACATTTAATTCTGCACCATATAAGTGTGCATCTTTTTGTCTAAATGCAAATGCATACAAATCATCTCCATTTTCAACAATAATGGAGTCCCCGCCTGATTTTGCTGTTAATTTTTGATAAAAAATATAATCTTTCACTGTATTATAAAAGACATTGCCCGCAATACTCATGTGTTCATTGTTCCATTCTATTGCAGCATCAAACTGTAAGCTTTTTTCTGAAATTAAAGCTTCATTGCCATACTCAAATCTGTTGGTGCCTTCGTGCGCGCCATAAGAAGCCAGCTCCGCCATACTTGGTGCGCGCAATCCACGTGAGATATTCAATTTCAAAGTCAATTGTGCACTTATATCATGCTCTATACCAATGGCCCCCGAAATATTATTAAACTGCTTATTGCTTTCTACTGGATTGTATAAGGCTATACAGGCCATATCTGGAGGACATACAAACTGTGCAGGATCGATATAGTTCATATACTTTTGATCATAGCGTAATCCGCCACTCCAACTTGTTTTATCTGTTCGCTTTTGTGTGTAATAAAATGCACCAATATCAAAGCTGGTATAGTCTGGCACCAAGGCTTCCTCGCCTCTATTGGTATTGGTTTGACGCATCCCATTTATACCAAATGTATTTTTCCAATTGTTTTTTTCTGCTTTTAAATATTGTATGGAATAATTAAATGTATTAAGATCAAAATATAATTCTTTTTCATTTAAATCTAATACATTGCCAAATTCCATTCTTTGGTTTCTTTGTAATCCAAACGTGGCTTTCAACCGGTCGCTACCTAACTTAATATTATTATCTAGCGTATATTTTGTGTGTTGGATTTTTTGCATAGGTGCATTTGGAGAAAAGCTTTTTGATTCTTCTGAACCAACAATCATTTCTTTGGCAATCCCTTTTACATCCTTCAACATTATAAATTGACCGCCATCTGCACGATCCCCTTCAACGATACCTAAGTGTTGGTAAAAATTACTAAAGGATAATTGTGAATAGCCCCAGTTTTTTTCAATACCAACATATCCACCACCATTGCGTTCTAAAAATCTTGAATTAAAAACATTACCGTCGTATTTGTTTTTATAATCTCCAGCGTTCTTTGCACTATAATTGATCCCCCAAATAAATCCCTTCTTATTAC
The DNA here is from genome assembly GCA_938008665.1 of uncultured Bacteroidota bacterium. Lineage (GTDB taxonomy): Bacteria > Bacteroidota > Bacteroidia > Chitinophagales > Chitinophagaceae > Sediminibacterium. The sequence continues at coordinate 2,929 of CALLKA010000124.1, read as the reverse complement.
CTGCAAGGTCAAAGTGGTTGCCCATCATTCGATTGTTGGTTTGGTAATTGGAATATACATTTCCCTTAATCACCCCTTCGCTCACTGGTACATTAGAAATAATATTGATCACACCAGCCAATGCATCCGAACCATAAATCAAGGACGCCGGCAGTTTCAATACTTCGGTTCTGCTCACATTGTATTCGTCAATTTCAATTCCATGTTCGTCGCCCCATTGTTGTCCCTCTTGTCTTATCCCATCGTTCATCACCACCACTCGGTTGTATCCAAGACCACGAATAACAGGTTTTGAAATTGCTGGTCCTGTTGAAATCTGTGACACGCCAGGCACTTTAGATAAGGCGTCTATTAAATTACTAGACACCCCAAGAAATAATTCATCTTTTTTAATAATGGTCACTGGCGTAGGCGTACGTCTTGTAGAAGTCGCTCTTAAAAAACTAGTTACAATCACATTACCACCTTCCAATACCGAACTATTTAAATAAAAATCCTGCGTCGTGTTTTTTTGAAGCTGGATATTTTGGACATCTGTCGCATAACCTATATAACTAATCTCCAACACATGGGAGCCTTGTTCAATATTGATGGTAAAGACACCTTCTTTATTAGCGATGGTACCTTTTTTAATTCCTGGAAGATACACACTTGCACCGGCTAATGTTTTGCCTGTTGCTTTATCAAATACTTTTCCTGTTAAGGTAAATTGTTGCGCTATGGCCGCGCTTGTGAGTAGCATGAACGCATTCAATAAGAGTAAAAAGCAAATATATTTTTTCATATTTATTGGATATCATATGCTTTGAATTGAATTTAACAAGCATATACAAAGTTATACAATTGTGATCTAATAAATAAAAAGAGCCAGCCCTATTGGGCTGACTCCTATTCTTGCTCAAATTCATGCCTACATTATAAAAGTAAATTTATTTAGAAGACTTAAACATATAACCTATTGAAACGCTAAATAAATTATTCTTCCATGTTTCTGGGCCAGGTTTTAGATCTTTTAAACCCACCAAACTATTAGCGCTTAAAAATAAACCAGACTTAGTTTGATATCCAGCTAAAAAATTAAGACCTAAGTCTGATCTGAAAAAGTTTTTTCCTTCACCAAATTCAAAAGAATAGTTCTCATCTGGATCATCTTCTGCATCTAATTTACCAGAAAGATTATATCCAAAATTTAAACCAGTACCAACAAACAAGCCACTTTTAGTGTTTAAAACTAAATTCATTGGGATGTCTGCAGCAGTAAACTTAAATTTATCTGCATGTCCTTCGTGTGCAACGGAAACGCCTTTGGTACCAATTGACAAGCCTGTTTGAAACGAAAGATTGCCTTTTAATTTTACATTCATTAAAGCGCCGATATTTAATCCTGACAATGCCTTTCCGTCTTCTGTAATTTCAGCGTCACTTGAATTAACTGTTGCTGAATTGTAACCAGCTCTAAATCCAAAATTAACCTGTGCAATAGCTGCATTCGTTGCGAAAATTGCTACTAAGATTACGATGATTTTTTTCATAATAAAATTGTTTTTAAAATTTGATTGTTATTTATTTAATAATTGTAGGTAGACTTATTTGTATGTCACTATGGCCCACATTAGGTCCATCATTTGGTCCCTTCAATGCTGTTTTATGCATTAATTTTAAAAGGATGGAACCCGTCCCTGCTGTCGAAAATTGCCAATTACTCTGAAATCCAATTGGATACCCATTTTTATCTTTATCGGTTTTTTGAATGACCGCATTAATACCATTAGGTATAAAATAGAACTCGTGTGCAGCACCTTGTGATAGTATCATTGAACTCACTTCTTTTGCAACACCATTTGTAATATTATATAACTTGACAGCTACCGTATACTGTTTATTGGGCTGTGCAACAATAGTATCTATTCTGGATGGTGGGTTACCTCCGTCTCCATCTGCATCTTCAATTGCAAATGTTTTAGTAATACCTCCAGATTCTGAAAATATAAGTTCTACCTTATTAATAGACTCATGTTCATTTTCGTCATTTGGTTTGTCTACGCTTTTTGAACAACCAATTAGGTAGAACAAAAAGAGTGTACCGATAAAGATTCTTTTTACTTTTTTCATAATTTAATTTTACATCTTACGTTAATTGACCTTCCTGGCTCGTCATTAAAATACCTAAATCTATTCATGTAATCTCTATACCTTTCGTTCAAGACATTTAAAACAGCAAGGCCTAGATTAATTGTTTGTTTACCTAGCATTAGATCTGTATTAAAATCTACATTGAGTAAATTATATGCAGCTGGCGGAGGCAGATAATCAGGAATATTTACAGGTATTCTGGTCTGCTGCATCATATGCAATAAACGCAATTCAACCGCCGCATTTTTTAAAACATCCGAATTAAAGGAATAGGTGAATTCACCTTCAACTCTATTTGCTGGCATTTGAATTAACCAATCATTCGTTTTTCGATCTGTCGCCCACAGTAACGCCGTTTTTGCACTAGTAGATAAATGGGCATTGATTGTTTTTTGCACACTTAAATCTAATCCCCTTAATAAGGCATTCGTTTGAATAAATTTAAATGTTGGATAGGCACCCCTCAATGTTAAAGTGGCTGGCGTAGATGGATTCATATTAATAAAATCATTGATGATATTATTATACAATGTCAAGTCTACTTGCCAACTAGAATCTGATTTGTATTTTAACTGAGTTGAAAAATTCAATGCTTTCTCGCTCTTTAAATCTGGATTGCCAATTTCAAAACTTGCTGTTCCATGATGCAACCCATTTACATATAATTCATTCACCTGTGGTGCGCGCCAAGCAAATGCACTGTTGATTAACCATCTTAAATTGGGTGTAATTTTATACGTTGCACCCAATGTTCCTGATGCATTACCAAAAGTTCTTTCTATTGAACTAAGGGCAT
>CALLKA010000123.1 GCA_938008665.1 uncultured Bacteroidota bacterium | reverse complement strand
TTGTTTCGTTAATCTTAACAACTTTGAACTCCATTGTTTTTCCTACGAATTGATCATAATCAGTAACTGGTTTCACATCAATTTGAGAACCTGGTAAGAATGTTTCCATACCAAATACATCAACGATCAAACCACCTTTTGTTTTGCTTGTAACTAAACCAGTAACAACTTCACCAGTTTTATGTACTTCCATAATTCTTTCCCAAGCACGATAAATACGGGCTGACTTACGGCTTAAGTGAAGATTACCATCACGGTCTTCTTTTTCTACTACCATTACTTCAACGGTATCTCCCGTTTTAACACCATTGGTGTCACGGAATTCATTCAATGAAACTAATCCGTCACTTTTAAATCCAATGTTTACAACAACATCAGTTTTAGTTAAAGCAACAACTAATCCATTCATAATTTGACCATCAGCAATTTGAACAAAAGTGTTATCATACACTTTGTCATACTTTAGTCTTTCAGCTTCAGCGTAATGACTTACGTTACGTTTGTCAACGCTCCAATCAAAATCATCATGGGCTGTTACAATTTGTTCAGGTGCTTTTGGTGTCGCAGTTGCTTCAACAGCTGTAGCGCCATCAAATTCCTGTGCGTCTGCGTTTAGGTTTTTAATAAAAAATTTCATATAAAACCGGCGTTTTTAAACCGGACGGCAAAGGTAGGAGAAAAGAAGGAAAAAAAGAATGAATTTGGCCTAAAAAATGGCCATAGATAAAATATAACTTACTGATAATCAATAGTAAAAAAGAAGGATTTTGGATCTGGTTTTGCCTATTTATTCGTCGGCACTCATATGCGCAGCTGCCAGCCAACCAGAGGTCCAAGCATGTTGAAAATTAAATCCCCCCGTAATGCCATCCACATCCATCATTTCGCCTGCAAAATGTAGTCCAGGTATCAATTTACTTTCCATAGTCATCGCTTCTATTTCAGTTAATTCAATCCCGCCGCAAGTAACAAACTCTTCTTTAAAAGTAGTTTTACCTTTAACCTGCAAATTAGTTCTGGTGAGTAATTGAATGAGCTGTTGTTGATTTGTACTTTTCAAATCGGCCCATTTTGTATTCAATGGAATTCCTGCTTGTTGCAATAAAAATTGCCACAAGCGTTGTGGTAAATTAAAAGGATTTTTTGTACCTATTTCACGTCGACCTAAATCCATTCTTAAATTAATCCACTCCATTTTTAAAGTGGCTTCATTATATTCAGGTGTCCAATTAATTAAAATTTCACCTTCATAATTATCATTCGCTAATTCGCGCGCGCACCATGCAGATAATTTAATTGCAGCTGGGCCACTAATCCCCCAATGGGTGATTAACAAGGGTCCTTTTTCAATATTTTTTACTCCCTTCCATTGTATGGTTGCATTGTCCACTGCAACACCCATTAATGTTGTTATATTTTTATCGACAATATTAAATGTAAATAAGGAAGGCACTGGATCCACTATGGTATGTCCAAAATTAGTGAGCCATGGTAATTTTTCTGCTTTTAACATGCCGCCTGTTGCCAAACAAACTGCATCCGCTTGCAAGTTGGGCTTGCCTTTTAATTGAATGGTAAATTGTTGTGTATTTGTTGCGTTACTTAAAATATCAATAACCTCGTGTTGGGTTAATACTTGAATTTTATATTGTTGTATTTTTCTTAAAAAACAATCTATAATGGTTTCTGAATTATTTGTGATTGGAAACATCCTACCATCCTTTTCTGTATGCAAATCCACCCCATTTTTTGCAAACCATTCAATCGTATTTTTTGTAGCAAATTGATAAAATGATTTTTTTAAAAAACGTTGGCCTCTTGGATATTTTTTCAATAGCATTTCAATATCGGGACAGGCATGTGTTACATTACAACGACCGCCGCCACTTACTCTTACCTTTGCTAATACCTTTGTTGATTTTTCTAAAATTGTAATCTCCCAATTCGGATGTAGCTCTGCCACATGGATGGCACAAAAAAATCCTGCGGCACCCCCACCAACGATGACTATTTTTTTATTTTCCATGTGATTATAATTTTGGAAACGAGGATGCAAAATAAAAGCGATTCCCAAAAGAAAAGCTTTTATTAATTATTGACAACTAATAATAAGCGCTATTCAAATTTGAATTCTTTTTTTCTGCAGCTTCAATCATACTGAAATCAGAAAGAATCAATGCTTCTTTGTCTTTTACACAAACATCATGTTCAAAGTGAACTGACATTTTACCATCCTGTGTTTTTACTGTCCAGCCGTCCTCCTCTGTAAACACTTTATGGGTGCCCATATTAATCATTGGCTCAATTGCCAATACTAAATTTTCTTTCATCTTTAATCCTGTGCCTCTTTTACCGTAATTAGGTACTTGCGGATCCTCATGTAATGACTTCCCTAATCCATGTCCTACTAATTCACGTACAACGCCATAACCATGTAACTTTTCGGTATGTTCTTGTATTGCAAAACTAATATCACCCACTCGATTATTTACAATTGCTTTTTCAATTCCTTTATACAAGGACTCCTTGGTCACTTTTACTAATTGTAAAATATCAGGAGCTACATCACCTAATATAAAAGTATATGCATGATCCCCATGCCAACCATTTAATACAACCCCTAAATCAATGGATACAATATCTCCTTCCTTCAATGGTGTTTTATTCGGAAAGCCATGTACTACTACATCATTCACTGATGCACATATATTATGCGGATAGCCATGGTAATTGTAAAATGAAAGTGTTGCATTATGATCTTTAACGAACTGCATACAAAACTGATCAACATCCAATGTAGACATACCAGGCTTTAATATAGTAGCTACCTGTGTTAAAGTTTTACTTACCAACAACGCAGCTTCCTGCATTAATTTTACCTGATCCTCTGTTTTTATATGCACCATAGATTGAGCTTGTCTTAAAACGAAACAAACCTGCCTTTAATGGACAGGTTTGTAAAGATAAATATTTTTAAAGTAACCATTAGCCTAAATAGGCGAATTGGTCATTGGATTACGACCTTGAACACGTCCAGAATTCATTAAGCCATCATATTGACGCATTAATAAGTAGGTTTCAATTTGTTGTAAAGTATCTAATACAACACCTACCATGATTAATAATGATGTTCCACCAAAGAAAGTACTGAATCCTTGTGTAACCCCTAATTTTTGAGCAAACCCTGGCAAAATACCCACCAATGCTAAAAATATAGCACCAGGTAAAGTGATTCTATCCATAACTGCTCCAATATAGTCAGTGGTTGGTTGTCCAGGCTTAACACCAGGAATAAATCCATTGTTACGTTTTAAATCTTCAGAAATTTGCTTTGGATTAAAAATCAAAGCTGTATATAAGAAAGTAAAACCAATGACCATTACAGAGTATATTAACATATACCAAGCATTACTATGATCATTGAATATTCTTACAATACCTTGTGCAGAATCTAAATTTGTAAATGAAACCAATGTAGGTAAGAACATAATTGCTTGCGCAAAAATGATTGGCATAACACCAGCACTATTCACTTTTACAGGTAAAAATTGTCTTGCACCTCCTACTTGAGATCCGCCAATAACTTGTTTTGCATAAGTAACCGGGATTTTTCTAACCCCTTGTACTAAGATGATTAACCCCATGATGATCGTAACTAAAATTGCAATTTCAATTAAGAAAATTAACAATCCGCCACCACCTTTTTGGCTTTTAGAACCAAATTCCATAATCAATGATTGTGGTAATCTACCTAAGATACCTACCATGATGATGATTGAAGTTCCATTACCCAAACCCTTATCTTGAATTTTTTCACCTAACCACATTACAAATAAAGTACCTGCAGTTAATGTAATAACAGTAGAGAACCAGAAGAAAGGTTTGTATGCAGGAATCAACGCATCTGCATATCCTGGGCTATTTAAATAAGCAACATACGCACCTGCTTGAAAAGTAGTTACGATGACTGTTAAATAACGTGTCCATTGATTTATTTTATTACGACCGCTTTCTCCTTCCTTTTGTACCTTTTGTAATTGCGGAACTAAAATGGTCATTAATTGCATGAAGATAGAAGCAGAAATGTAAGGCATAATACCTAAAGCCAAAACAGATGCTTGTGAAAAAGCACCACCAGCAAACATATCAAAAATGCCCAATAAGCCATTGTTGCCTCCTGCTTTTTGTGCAGCTTCGATAGCTAAAGGATTAATACCTGGTAAAGTAATTTGCGCACCAATACGATAAGCTAATACAAGCGCAAGCGTAACTAAAATTTTATTTTTAAGTTCGTCAATCGCCCAGATATTTTTAAAGGTGCCTAGTAATTTTTTCATCTTTGTTTAATTATTTCCCTAAAGGAATTTTAAAATCATAAGTTGCTTTTAAAACGCTACTCACAATATACAATAAAAACATTAAATTATTTCAATAGTACCCCCTGCAGCAACAATTGCATCCTGTGCTTTCTTGCTTGCAGCGTTAACTCTGAAATTGATTTTTGTTTTTAATTCCCCATTAGCCAAAACCTTTACTAAATCAGTACGGCTAATTAAACTATTCATGTATAAATTTTCAGGAGTGATTTCTGTGAAACCATATTTCTCAATCAATTGATCCAATTGACCTAAATTAAACACTTTATAATCAATACGATTGATGTTTTTAAATCCACGCTTTGGAACACGGCGTTGGATAGGCATTTGACCACCTTCATGTGCCATTTTGCTTTTGTAACCAGCACGGCTTTGACCACCTTTGTTACCTTTTGTTGATGTACCACCTTTACCAGATGCTTCACCACGACCAATTCTAATTGCTTTGTGAACTGAACCTTCCGCAGGTTTTAAATTGTGTAATTTCATTTTTTTGATTTTGTACTTTCGGGGGATCACCCCTCGCATTTAAATAATTAAGAAATGCTGATTAAGCGATTTCTTCCACTTTTACTAAGTGTAATACTTTATTTACCATACCCAAAATTTGAGGAGTCGCCTCTACTTCTTTAGAAGCATGCATTTTTTTCAAACCTAACGCAATCAAAGTTTGTTTTTGACGCTCAGATCTGTCGATGCCACTTTTTACTTGAGTAATTTTTATCTTTTTCATCATTGAATTATTTATGAGTATTAAATAAAAGTTTTAAGGATATATTATCCGTTAAACACTTTAGATAATTTAATATTTCTTGTTTTTGCTATTTGAATTGGTTCACGTAATAAACCCAAAGCTTTGATAGTTGCTTTAACCACATTGTGTGGGTTTGCAGATCCTAAACTTTTAGCTAATACGTCAGTGATACCAGCGCTTTCTAATACCGCACGCATGCTACCACCCGCAATTACACCCGCTCCGTGTGCAGCTGGTTTGATTAAAACTTTTGCAGCACCATCCTTCGCTAATTGCTCATGAGGAATAGTTCCGTGCATTACAGGTACTTTAACCAAATTCTTTTTTGCATCTTCGATACCTTTTGTAATAGCTTCTTGAACTTCTTTGGCTTTTCCTAATCCTTGACCTACAACGCCATTTTCGTTACCAACTACTACTAAAGCTGAAAAGCTAAAAGTACGACCACCTTTTGTTGTTTTAACTACACGGTTGATAGAAACTACTTTTTCTTTTAGTTCCACATCACCACCTGCTTTAACCTTATTTACATTTACTTTAGACATGATTTTCTATTAGTATTTTTATCAAATTAAAATTGAAGTCCACCTTCTCTAGCGCCTTCAGCCACCGCTTTGATTCGACCATGATATAAATTACCACCTCTGTCAAATACACAAGTTGTGATTGATAATGCTGCTGCTTTTTTAGCTACTGATTGACCTGCTAATTTAGCTTTGTCAATTTTAGCAACTTTTTGTGCTGCAATATCTGCTTCTCTTGAAGATGATGCTGCTAAAGTAACGCCATTCACGTCGTCAATCAATTGACAGTAAATGTCTGCGTTGCTTCTGAATACAGATAAACGAGGTTTAGCCGCAGTACCTTGTACTTTTTTGCGAATTCTGTATCTGATCTTTTGTCTTTGAGCTAATTTACTCATATTATTTATTTTATGTTTCCCGATGCTGCCGGGATCCTTGTTTTTTTAATTACTATTTACCTGCTGCTTTACCTGCTTTTCTTCTT
>CALLKA010000122.1 GCA_938008665.1 uncultured Bacteroidota bacterium | reverse complement strand
AATTACTTTGCATAGCAAGTAACTGAAACATAATCATCTCCATAATGATAATCTAAGTTTACTTCTTTATTTGATTCTTTGTGTAATACAAAAGCCGACATACGCCCCTGCTTATTTGTGGTTAAAGTAGGAATATAAAAATCCCTGCTAAAATCAATACCCAATTGTTCATGTTGTTTGTACATGGCTTCCTTTGCAGCCCAAAAAAATGCAAGCTGATGCAAGGTTGCTTCTTCGGTTAACCCCGCCAATAAATTTTTCTCTTTGTCATTCAAAAATTTGTGCGCCACCTTCAATATCCTTGGATGAATTATTTCAATATCAATGCCTATTGGACTATGGTCGCAAACGGCACAGGCAGCATATCCTTTACAATGTGAAAATGAAAAATGAAACGGCACGCTTTTTAAATAAGGTTTCCCATTATCTGCCAGAATCAAATCAGCCAAATCAATTTCGGGCATCATTAATTTGAACAGCAATCGCACCGCCAAATGCTGGATGCGCCTTTCTTCATTTTGTATTGGAATGGGAAGTTGCATACCTTCCTCAAAAAACGAAAGTGGCTCCCGTATCGCCCAAATGGCTAAATGGGTGGTGTCGTTGATATTTTGTTGATAAAAGAAAGGCATAAAAAAAAGCTTTGAGTTAGATTGCACCGCGGTTCCTGCCGCTAAATTAAACATAAATAAACAAAGATGATTTTATCTGATAAGCGCATTTTAGAAGAGATTGAAAAAGGAACGATTAAAATAACACCTTACGATAGAAAAGATTTAGGTAGCAACAGCTATGACGTTCATTTAGGAAAATGGTTGGCTACTTATGACAATAATGTTTTGGACGCAAAAGCGCACAATACCATTACCTATTTTGAAATTCCAGAGGAAGGTTACGTGTTAGAGCCTAGTGGATTTTATTTAGGTGTGACCTTGGAATACACGGAAACGCACGCACATGTTCCATTTTTAGAAGGAAAATCATCTACCGGCCGATTAGGGATCGATATTCATGCCACCGCAGGAAAAGGTGATGTTGGATTTTGTGGGAACTGGACGCTTGAAATTTCAGTAAAACAACCAGTAAAAATATATAAAGGCATGCCAATTGGACAACTTATTTATTTCCCAGTGGATGGTGAAATTGAAGTAAGCTATAATCAAAAAGCAAATGCCAAATATAGCGGCCAACCTGACAAGCCTATTGAAAGTATGATGTGGAAGAATAAGTTTTAATGTTGCTTTTTTTGATAGGCCAACGCCCATAATAATACATCATTATAACTATTGATGCCACTCGCCTGCTTGTTCCAAATTAAAAATTGATCGTACAATTTTTCAGAACCTGGTATACGTTGATCCTGTCTTGATAAAAAGAAGGCCCTAATTGCTTTTCGATCGGACAACACCTTAGGTGTTAAAAGTGCTTTATTCCTTTTTACGACAGCTTCCCATTTTTTAAAGTTCCCCGATTTGGCAATCATAAATAATTGCGCCTCCTGACTATACGTAAATAATTGAAGCTGCATTGCATATTCAAATATTGGATCCTTTGAATTGGAAGCCAATACGAAAGCGATAAAGTTGGCTTCCGTTTCAGAGGCATATCCTAATTGATGGGCTATTTCATGAGAAATTGTGAATGGCAGCGTAAGTAAGGGCAAATCCTGCCTTACAATGGCCTCACCAGTTATTGGATGATAAAAAGCAAGGTACCCAACATAATCTCCTAATTGGGGCAATTGCGCCCATTTAATATTAGGGTGTGAATAGCTTAAAAAGGGATATTGTTGCGATATTGACCCATAATGAATCAATGTCTGCTTTATCAAACTGTCCTTTTGTACCTTCTGTAATTGGGAATCCGAAATATTGGACCTTGTAAAATTAAGTTGGTTAATCAAAGATAAGCTCATGGAATCCATTTGCCGTTCGGAATAGCTTTTGGGAACTTGAAGATTAAATTCCTTTGCTGGACTAGATTGCTGATAATTCAAACCCCAGATAAGCTCGAAAATTACAAACAGCACACTCACTTTTTTGCTAATTAAGTACCCCGTATTTGAAGTAAAAATGGATGATTTAAATTGATTTTTTAATTTATATAAACTATGTATAATACTGTAAATCAGTAATATAAGTAAAATTATATATAAATACTCTCCGATGGCAAAAGGAATAGCGCCAGTGATTATCCGTAACCCCATGGTTCCCCATTTAAACAATACCTTGGTGTAGGCCAATTGTACAAAATCTGGGAAAAAAGTGCAAATCACCAGCACTATGGCTAATATTTGCCATATCCATTTTACACCCCATTTGACTATTTTATTACCCCTTTTCAATTTGGAACTTATTATGCGGTAAAATTAGGATAAACTTTGTCTTTTGGTTGGTTTTTACTAACTTTGCCACCCTTATAAGTACGGTTATGAACCAAAACAGGGCTTACGAAATAGCATTTGTGGGTTTAATTCCCGGTTTACACGAGTTAGAATACCGTATTGAGGACAAGTTCTTTACTAGTTTCGGACCGCAGGATTTTGAAAATTGTAACACATTGGTGAAACTCAAATTAGAGAAGAACCAAGGTTTCATGCAATTGCATTTTGATGTGGATGGCAAGGTGGAAACCATATGCGATCGTTGTGGGAATCCCCTAACGGTGCAATTATGGGACGAGTTTGATCTAATTGTAAAATTAGTAGACGACCCCGACACCATGAACAGCAATGAAGAGGATCCGGACATATTTTATATTGATCGACATGAAAGTCATTTTTCAGTAGCAGCTTGGATATTTGAATTTATCAATTTAAGTATTCCCCTACAAAAAATTTGTAAGGAAACTGAAAATGGAGAATCCACTTGCAACAAGGAAGTACTGGATCAGTTGCAAAAGTTTAGATCAAACCCAAATGAAATTCCAAATAATAAAATTTGGAAAGATTTAGATAAGTTTAAGGACTTGGGGGAATAAAATAGAAAAAAAGTAAAGAGAAACAAAAGGAACAAAAAAAGTAGAAAAGTAAAATAAATATAAACTAATTAAAACATAAGAGATGCCTAATCCTAAACGCAGACACTCACAACAAAGAAGTGCTAAAAGAAGAACTCACTACGTAGCGCAAGAAGTTACCTTAAGCAAAGATGGCACAACAGGTGAAATCCATGTTCGTCATCGCGCGCATGTTCAAGAAGGTAAATTATACTACAGAGGTAAATTAGTATCTGAAAAAGCGCCATTAAAAGCGTAATTCAAATAAAATTTAATGAATATCGGTATTGATATGATGGGTGGTGATTTTGCACCACTAGAAGCGGTAAAAGGCGTAAAACATTATCTTACCAACTCCGATAACAACATATTTTGCATTGGTGACGAAACACAACTGAAACAATTATTTCAGGAACATGGTTTATCGTCACCATTTTTGCATTTAGTCCATGCCCCAGAAGTAATTGGATATCATGAACATCCCACAAAGGCTTTAAAAGAAAAACCCAATTCCTCCATTGCTATTGGATTTAAATTATTGGCTACCGGTGAAATAGATGCATTCTTAAGTGCTGGAAACACTGGAGCAATGTTAGTGGGTGCAATGTTTAGTATTAAGCCAATCAGTGGCGTTCTAAGACCCACCATTGCCACCTTACTTCCGAAATTAAATGGGCAAACTGGCATTTTAGTAGATGTAGGCTTAAACGCAGATTGCAAACCTGAGCAATTAAATCAGTTTGGTATTTTAGGCAATTTATACGCAAAGCATATTTTAAATATTTCTGATCCGTCGGTTGCATTATTAAACATGGGCGAAGAGGAAGGTAAAGGAAATTTACTTGCACAAGCCACCTACCCTTTATTGAAAGAAAATACAGCCATTCGTTTTATAGGTAATGTGGAAGGCAGAGATGTTTTCAATGATAAAGCCGATGTCATCGTTTGTGATGGATTTACGGGCAATATTATTTTAAAAACTGCCGAAGCTATGTATGATGCTGCAAAGCATCAAAATTTGGAAAAGGATTCCTTCTTTGGACGTTTTCATTTTGAAAACTATGGTGGCACTCCTGTTTTAGGTGTCAACAAACCTGTCATCATTGGACATGGCATTAGCAATGCAAAAGCATTCTCCAATATGATTGCACTTGGAGAAAAATTGATCGCTACAAAATTCTGCGATATTATCACATCGAATTTTGCGAATCTCTAGTAATTACTAACATCTCTTAGTTTCTCTAATTTTTACGCTAATTTTACAAGATCAACATTGATCAATAATCCTATGTGGTTAAATAATATATTAGAGACCATTGGCAACACTCCTTTAATTCGTTTAAATAAAATAACCGAATCTATTCCTGCGACCATACTTGCCAAAGTAGATTATTTTAATCCTGGAAACTCCATAAAAGATAGGATGGCTTTAAAGATGGTTGAAGTGGCAGAAGCTGATGGAAGATTAAAACCTGGGGGCACCATCATCGAATGCACCAGTGGTAATACCGGAATGGGATTAGCATTAGCAGCAATTGTTAAAGGATACAAATGCATATTCACCACTACTGATAAGCAGAGTAAAGAAAAAATAGATATTTTAAGAGCTATGGGTGCCGAAGTATTTGTATGTCCGACCAATGTGGAACCTACTGATCCCAAAAGTTATTATTCAGTGGCGCGAAAATTAGCCGACGAAATACCAAATTCTTTTTTTGTAAATCAATATGATAATTTAGCAAATCGATTGGCACACTATGAAAGTACAGGCCCTGAAATTTGGGAACAAACGGAAGGAAAAATTACCCACTTAGTTTGTACTGCAGGAACTGGTGGAACCATTACAGGCATTGCAAAATTTTTAAAAGAAAAAAATCCGAACATTCAAATTTGGGCGATTGATCCTGTTGGATCACTATTGACACATTATTTTAATACTGGCGAAATTGATCACAGTAAAGTAGCCCCTTATATTGCCGAAGGATTTGGAGAAGATTTTATACCTGAAAATTATGATATGTCCGTCATTAATCATTTTGAACAAGTAACGGATAAGGACGGCGCACTAATGACTCGTCGATTAGCCAAAGAAGAAGGTCTTTTTTGTGGCTATAGTGCAGGTAGTTGCTTACAAGGTTTAATACAATTAAAAGATAAGCTTAAGCCAACTGATATTGTTGTTTGTATTTTTCATGATCATGGCAGCAGGTATGTGGGTAAGGTTTATAATGATGAATGGATGAAAAATAAGGGCTTTTTATAAAGAATTTTAACTAGTACATGCCCTGTTAGACTAACCTTTGTTTGGACAAGAATTTGTATATTTGCTACTCAATAATTAATCTATGAGTAAGTACAGTTCGGGCGTTTTATTTGGCAAAGAATTAGAAGCATTATACAACGATGCCAAAGCCAACAATTTTGCAATTCCAGCAGTAAACACAACAGGCACAGATACCATTAATGCTGCTATCGAAACAGCTGCAAAGGTGAACTCTCCTATTATCATTCAATTTTCAAATGGAGGTGCGCAATTCATCGCTGGAAAAGGCATGCCGAATGATAATTTACAAGCGAATATTCAAGGTGCAATCGCAGGCGCTTTGCATGTGCACCAAGTTGCTAAATTTTATAATGTTCCTGTCGTATTACATACCGATCACGCATCAAAAAAATGGCTTCCATGGATCAGTGCATTAATTGATGCTGGTGAGCAATACAACAAAGAAAAAGGACAACCTTTATTTAGTTCTCATATGTTGGATTTATCTGAAGAATCTTTGGAGGAAAACATTCAAACCTCTGCTGAGTTCTTTAAAAGAATGGCGCCATTAGGAATGAGTATTGAAATTGAATTAGGTGTTACAGGTGGTGAAGAAGATGGTGTTGATAATAGTGGTGTAGAAAATGACAAATTATATACACAACCCGAACACGTTGCTTACGCATATACTGAATTAAGTAAAATCAGCAAAATGTTTACTGTTGCTGCAGCTTTTGGAAATGTACACGGCGTGTATAGTCCAGGCAATGTTGAATTGAGACCTGATATTTTAAACAATAGTCAGGTATATATTCAAAACCATTTAAAGACAGAAGCAAAACCTGTTTATTTTGTTTTCCATGGCGGTTCTGGTTCTCCTCAAAATCAAATTAGAGAAGCGATTGGATATGGCGCAATCAAAATGAATTTAGATACCGATTTACAATGGGCTTTCTGGGAGGGTATTTTGAAATATTATATTAAGAATGAACCCTACCTACAAACCCAATTAGGAAATCCTGATGGGTCAGACAAACCCAATAAAAAGTTCTACGATCCTAGAGTTTGGTTGAGAAAAGGAGAAGAATCCTTTATTTCACGACTTGAGATTGCTTTTAATGACTTAAATTGTCTTAACCGTAACGCTTAAACAAAATTTTAACACAGCCATACTAACCAAAATTAGGTGGCTGTTTATTTTTTTATAACTTCATAATAACGAAACCGATTGCATAAACGCATAAGCTATTATAGCCTGTGGTATATTATCTTAAATCGATGCCAATGAAAAACAGAGAAGAAGATATTGAAGTAAACCTAACTGGGGAGGAAACGATTGGCAATGATGCTAGTAAATCCAGATGGTTTAAAAGAATAAGAAAAGGAATTACTACTTCCACTGCTGATAAAAAAGAAACGCCTGAAGGATTATGGACAAAGTGCCCATCCTGTAATCATATATGTACTAGCTCCGAACTAAAGGAAAACTTATACATATGTAGTAAGTGCAACTTTCATCACCGCATTGGTAGCGATGAATATTTTGACATTTTATTTAATGAAGCGGAATTCACTGAATTGTTTGATAATATCAAAAGTAAAGATGCGTTGAATTTTACTGATTTAAAAAATTATCAAAAACGATTGGATGAAATTCATGCAAAAACAGATTTAAAGGATTCCATGCGTGTTGCCGTTGGAAAAGTAAATGATGAATCCATCGTGGTCGCTTGTATGGACTTTGAATTTATCGGCGGTTCCCTAGGCAGTGTGATGGGTGAAAAATTTAGTCGTGCAGTAGATTATTGTATTCAACACAACCATCCTTTTTTAGTGATCAGCAAAAGTGGAGGCGCACGTATGATGGAAAGTGCTTTTAGCTTAATGCAATTAGCAAAAACAAGTGGCAAATTATCACAATTGAGTGATGCAAAATTACCTTTCATCTCCTTATTAACTGACCCTACCTTTGGTGGTATTTCAGCTAGCTTTGGCATGTTAGGTGATATTAATATTGCGGAACCAGGCGCTTTAATTGGTTTTGCAGGCCCTAGAGTCATTAAGGAAACCATAAAAAAAGATTTACCTCCTGGCTTTCAAAGAAGTGAATTTTTATTAGAACATGGATTTTTAGACTTCATTATAGATCGTAAAGAGTTAAAAAACAAGCTTTCTGAAGTCGCCTTCCTTTTTAGAAATTAAAAGGCCTTCGGTTTAAGTTTCTAATTCAAAAACAGAATACTTATATTACTTTTGTTCCCGGTCCCGAGTATTCGAGACCGGGATTATTTTTTATGGCAAAAGTTGTTAAACAAACCGAACTCAATAATAGGCAAGCCTATTTTAACTTCCACATCGAGGACAAGTATGAGGCAGGCATTGTATTGCTAGGCACTGAAGTAAAATCGATCAGGGAGGGAAAGGTAAGTTTTAATGATTCCTTTTGCATGTTTGATAAAGGAGAACTTTGGGTTAGGGGTTTATTTATAAATGCCTATACCCATGGTAATAAAAATAACCACATTGAAGTACACGATCGCAAATTGCTATTAAATAAAAGAGAATTAGAAAAACTAGAAGGCAAGGTAAAAGAAAAAGGATTTTCTATCATCCCACTACGAATATTCTTTAATGAAAAACGCTATGCCAAAGTGGAGATTGGATTAGCAAAAGGTAAAAAGGAATTTGACAAACGAGAGACCATCAAAAATCGAGATGTTGACAAAGAAATCAAACGCCTACTCAAACGCTAACTATCATACTTTTTCTTAGGTGCATCTGCTCCTTTTAATTGCTCGACAATGGCATTGGGATGTGGCCGATGTGTGGTTGCATAAGCAACGCCAAGTAAAACTACAAATGCCCCAAATGACCAAGCCAATTCAACTGGAATTATCCAATACCCCCAAGCTTGATTAATTTTTGCATGCGCTGGTTCACGCAATTCATAAATAACTTCAACACGAGCTCCTATCCTATTATAATAAGTCATCGAATCTACTTGGATGAAATAATATTTACCATACTCCGAATACTCCGCAACAATATGACCTTCCTTTAGTTTAATAGTCGCAGGCGCAGTATCACTATCGAAATAATCTGGCTGTCTGCTAAATGGCAGGTATAATAAAAAACAAACTACAAATAATATGATCGCTGACTTAAGCAATGTATAAAATAATGTTTTAATTTAAAAAAGGGGCGCTTCCATTTTGAAGCAACCCCTTTTAATTATTTTGAACGTAAATTCCTAGTTACTCAAACTTCTAAAGTCAACAGGAACTAATTTACTTACCCCTGGCTCCTGCATCGTTACGCCATAAATAACATCCACCGCACTCATTGTTTGTTTATTGTGGGTTACAATAATGAACTGTGAGTTGTCGCTGAACTTTTTAATCATTTGCGTAAACTTGCCCACATTCGCATCATCTAATGGCGCATCCACCTCATCCAAAATACAGAAAGGTGCTGGTTTGATTAAATAAATAGCGAATAGCATTGCAGTTGCTGTCAAAGTTCGCTCTCCTCCACTCAACTGGCTAATAGATGATGGTTTTTTACCTTTAGGACGTGCGACAATTTCAACTGCAGTTTCAGCTAAATTATCTGGATCCACCAATATTAAGTCACAAGAATCTTCCTCTGTAAATAAGGCTTTAAATACTTTTTGGAAGTTTTCACGTGCTGTATTGTAGGTGGCCAAAAATGCCTGATTTGCAGTTGCTTCAACTTCCTGAATGGTTAGCATCAAACTATCCTTAGCTGTCACCAAGTCATTCTTTTGCTCTAAAATGAAATCATATCTCTTTTTCATTTCAGTATAGGCTTCAATAGCAGTTGGATTTACTTCACCCATATTTTCCAGACGCTTTTTCATTCTGTCTGTATTGGCTTGTAATTCATCCAAAGAAGTGTCAGTTAAACGTCCTTCATCTAAAATATCCTCAATTTCAACCTTGAACTCAACATTCAAACGCTCCTTGGTTCCTGCTAATTGTAATTTCAAGTTATTCAACTTGTCCTTAATCTCATTGATTAATTGATCAACCAATTCCTTAGATTTAACCAAATGCCTTAATGCACTTTCCTTTTCTTGTAAATCATTTCTTAACTTATAATAAGTTTGATCCGCTTCATTTAATTTTAACTCTTCTTCTTCTTTTATTCTAATTGATTCAACCAACCCTTCTTGTAATGAAGTTAATTGGTCTTTACTTTCAATAATGGCGGCGGAAGCTTCCGTTAATTGAACACTATTTGTTTGAATTTGCGCATGTAAATCATTCAATTGATTGCCTTTGAAG